>JBJTTY010000110.1:0-13981 GCA_046080425.1 Verrucomicrobiota bacterium | reverse complement strand
CGTGCCGTCTGGTTCATCGTCCGGCGCGGCGGATACCGTCCGCAGGGATTCGCGACGCTGAAGGACCCCGAGGTGCTGGCCCAGATCGAGGAAAAGGTTCGCACCGCCAACGTGCAGCAGGCCGTGAAGGAGTGGCTGGACGACCTCCGCACGCGGCATCACGTGGAGTTCCGCTGAGATGGCCTCGTCCGCGGCCCCGGCGTCCGTGCCCGCGGTCAGCCGGGAGACCTTTCGCTGCAAGGCCTTCGCTCGCCGGTCCGCCGGCGTGCTGGCGCACCCGACTTCGCTCGCCGGCGCCGGCCCCGTGGGCTCGCTCGGAGAGGAGGCGTACGCCTTCATCGACCTGCTGGCCGAAGCCGGCTTCGGCTGGTGGCAGGTATGCCCCCTCGGTCCGACCGGCTACGGAGACTCGCCCTACCAGGCGCTCTCCGTCTTCGCGGGGAATCCTTACCTGCTCGACCTCCGCGGCCTGAGGGAGGACGGCCTGCTCACCGAGGCGGAGACCGCGGCGCTGGCGAGAGGCCGTGACGCCGACACCGACTACGGCAGGCTGTGGACGGAACTCCGGCCGACGCTCGACCGCGCCGCCGGACGCGCCGCCTCGGCCCTCCGTTCGGACCGGGCCTACGCCGCGTTCCGCGAGAAGGAGCAGGGCTGGCTGGAGGACTGGACTCGTTTCATGGCGCAGCGCGAGCGGCACGCCTTCCGCCCGCCGTCGGCCTGGGACCGGTCCTGCGCGCCCGACCCTGAGGCGGCGGAGCGTGCGGCGGCGCTGCAGTACCTCTTCGCCCTCCAGTTCGGCCGGCTCCGCGAGCACGCGTCTAGGCGCGGCGTGCGCATCTTCGGCGACGAGCCCATCTACGTATCGGCCGACGGCTGCGACGCCTGGGCGCGCCCTGCGTTGTTCGACCTCGACGAGGCCGGCCGCCCGAGGGCGGTCGCCGGCGTCCCGCCCGACTACTTCTGCGCGGACGGCCAGCTCTGGGGCAATCCCCTGTACCGCTGGCAGAAGCACGCCGAGGACGGCTTCGCCTGGTGGCGGTCGCGCGTGCGGCACGACCTCGGCCGGTTCGACGCCGTGCGCATCGATCACTTCCGCGGTCTGCATGACTACTGGAGCGTGCCCGCCGGAGCCGCCGACGCGCGCGATGGCGAATGGCTCGACGGGCCCGGCATGGCGTTCATCAAGGCCATGGGTGATGCGCCGCTGGTAGCGGAGGACCTCGGCATGCTCTCGCCAGGAGTGGAGGTCCTGCGCAGGGAGGCCGGCCTGCCCGGGATGTCCGTGCTGCAGTTCGGCTTCGGAGGCCCCAAGGAGGGCAACCCCCATCATCCCGAGAACGTGACCGAGGACCGAGTCGCCTACACCGGGACCCATGACAACGACACCCTCGTAGGCTGGCTGAAGACCGCCTCGACACCGGAGCGCCTCGCGCTGAGGGAAGCCTTCCGCGGCCGCGACCCCTCGGCCGCCAACCTCGTCCGCTCCGTGCTGTCATCACCGGCCGTGGCGGCCTTCCTGCCCGCGCAGGACCTGCTCGGACTCGGCGGGACGGCGCGCTTCAATTCTCCGGGACGTGCGGACGGAAACTGGCGGTGGCGAATGACCGCGCAGGACCGGGGACGGCTGGAGTCGAAGCCGGCGGACCTGCGCGTCCTTCTGCGGTCCTGCGGCCGGCTCAGCGCGTGAAGCGACGGTACTTGGGACGGCGCGGCGTGTCGGACTCCAGGCCGAGACGGCGACGGCGGTCCTCGAGGTAGTCGGCGTAATTGCCCTCGTGCCAGACCACGCGGCTGTCGCCTTCGAAGGCCATGATGTGCGTCGCCACCCGGTCGAGGAACCAGCGGTCATGGGTGACGATCACCGCGCATCCCGCGAACCCTTCGAGCGCGTCCTCCAGCGCGCGGATCGTGTTCACGTCAAGGTCGTTAGTCGGCTCGTCAAGCAGCAGCACGTTGGCGCCGGACCTGATGAGCCGGGCCAGGTGGATCCGGTTGCGCTCGCCGCCCGACATCACGCCGACCTTGCGCTGCTGCACGTCCCCCGTGAAGCCGAACCGCGCCGCGTAGGCGCGGGCCGGCACCATCACCTTGCCCAGGTGCACCATCTCCTGCCCGTCGGAGATCGCCGACCACAGCGGGGCCTCGGCGGGCAGCGCGTCTCGCGTCTGGTCGACGTAGGCGATCCTGACCGTGTCCCCGAGCGTGAGCGTGCCGGCGTCGGGCCGCTCCTGTCCGGTGATCATGCGGAAGAGCGTCGTCTTGCCCGCGCCGTTGGGGCCGATGACGCCGACGATGCCGCCCGCGGGCAGCGAGAAGTTCACTTCCTCCATGAGGAGCCGCTCGCCATAGCCCTTCGTGAGCCCGCGGGCCTCGATGACCGCGCCTCCGAGACGCGGGCCGGGCGGAATCCAGATCTCGGCGGCCTTCTCCAGCTGGTTCTGGTCCTGCGTGAGCATCTGTTCGTAGGCGCGCAGGCGGGCCTTGTTCTTGGCCACGCGCGCCTTGGGCGAGGAGGCGGCCCATTCCCGCTCGCGCTCCATCGAGCGGGAGCGGGCGGCGGACTGCTTCTCCTCGGCCTCAAGCCGCTTGCGCTTCTGCTCGAGCCAGGAGGAGTAGTTGCCCTTCCAGGGGATTCCGCGTCCGCGGTCCAGCTCCAAGATCCAGCCCGCGACGTTGTCGAGGAAGTAGCGGTCGTGCGTGATGGCGATCACCGTCCCCTTGTAGCCCTGGAGGTGGCGTTCCAGCCAGGCGACCGTGTCGGCGTCCAGATGATTGGTGGGCTCGTCGAGCAGGAGGATGTCCGGCTCCATCAGCAGCAGACGGCAGAGCGCCATCCGCCGCTTCTCGCCCCCGGAGAGCGAGGAGACCTGCGCGTCGCCCGGCGGGCAGCGCAGGGCGTCCATCGCCATCTCGATCCGCGAGTCAAGGTCCCAGCCGCCATTCGTGTCGAGGATCGACTGGATCTCCGCCTGGCGGGCCAGAATGCGCTCCTGCTCCTTGGCGTCATCCGTCTCCGAGACCTTCACGAACGTGTCGTCATACTCGTCGAGCAGCGCCTTCATCGGGGCGGCGGCCTGCATCACGCACGCCTGCACCGTGAGCGACTCGTCGAGCCGGGGCTCCTGCGCGAGGTAGCCGAGGGAATGCCCCGGCACGCGGCTGATGGAGCCGTCGAACTCGGCGTCCTCGCCGGCCATGATGCGCAGGAGCGTCGACTTGCCCGAGCCGTTGAGCCCCAGCACGCCGATCTTGGCGCCGTAGTAGTAGGAGAGGGAGATGTCGCGGAAGACCGGCTTGCGCTCGAAGTGCTTGGTCACCCCGGTCATCGTGAAGATCACCTTTTCGTCGGCCATGCCTCCAGCGTCCCGACCCGGCGGGCGGGGGCAAGCGGAACCCTGACGGCCCGCCCTGCGGCCTTGACATCGGGTGCGGGCGTCGCAAAGTCAGAGCCAGTCACCTTCACCGAGGTGGGTCCTGCCGGACCCGCCTTTTTTGTCCCCTTCTTCCAACCAACCGCACCCAACATGAGCAGCGTCGACATCAAGCCCTTCCTCCAGTACCTCGAGAGAGAGAAGCATATCCCGCGTCAGGAGGCCTGCGACCTCATCCAGGAGGCCATCCGCTCCTCCGTCGAAAAGTCCATCATGGCCGGACACAACGTCGAGGTGAAGGCCGACGCCAAGGAGGGGAAGCTCGAGGCCTTCGTCGTCTACCGCGTGACCGACTCCGTCTCGGACGAGAAGACCGAGATGAACACCGTCCTGGCGCGCGAGTTCGACGAGAAGGCCGTGGCCGGGGAGTTCGTCCGCAAGCCCATCGCCGTGGCCGACCTCGGACGCATCGCGGCCAAGACCACCCAGCAGCTGCTGAACCAGAAGCTCCGCAAGATCGAGAAGGACCAGGTCTTCGCCGAGTACAAGGACAAGGTCGGCGACATCGTCACCGGCACCGTCCGCCGCACCGAGCGGGGCAACGTCGTCATCGAGCTGGGCACCGCCGAGGCCGTGCTGACCCAGCGCGAGCGCTGCCACGGCGACGAGTTCCGCACCGGCGACCGCATCCGATGCCTCCTCAAGGAGATCAAGGACGACCCGCAGCGCGGCCGCGAGTTCGTGCTCTCGCGCTCCGACGACCGCTTCGTGCACCGCCTCCTCCAGCTCGAGGTGGCTGAGATCGCCGACGGCACCGTCGAGGTGCGCAAGCTGGCCCGCGACCCGGGCTACCGGACCAAGGTGGCCGTGCATTCCAAGGATTCCAAGGTGGATCCGGTCGGCGCCTGCGTCGGCGCCCGCGGCGCCCGCGTCCGCAACATCGTCAAGGAACTGGGCGGCGAGAAGATCGACATCATCCGCTGGCACGACGAGCCCCTCAAGCTGCTCGAGGAGGCCATCCGCCCCGCCCGGCCCCGCAACGTGCGCGTCGACGAGACCCGCCGCATCATCCATTTCGAGGTCGAGGACGAGGACATGCGCATCGCCATCGGCAGCAAGGGCCGCAACGCCCGCCTCACCGGGAAGCTGATGGGCTGGGGCCTGGACATCACCAAGGCCAGCAACGCGCCGGAATCCCAGGAACAGCAGCTGGGCGAGCGCGCCCAGCGTCTCAGCGAGCAGCTCGGACTGCCCTTCGACCTCGTCGCCAAGTTCGTCGCCCTCGGCATCGCGGACCTCGGAGCCGTCGCCGGACTTAGCGCCGCGGACTTCGAAGGCACCGAAATCCCGGCCGAGGAGATTGAAACCTTCCTGGCCGCCGTCGCCAAGGCCACCCGTTCCTGACCTCCCCCTCACCCCGTCCCGACAACTCGAGCCGCCGCCGCATGACCGATAAGAAGAAGCCTGGAGCCGCCGCCAAGAAGGCGACGACGGCCCGTTACAACGACGTGGCCAAGGAGCTCGGCATCGAGGTCAAGGCGCTGCTCGCGCTCGTGGACCAGTTCGTGGACGCCCATCCTGACTTCAAAGCCTACGTCTACAACGAGGGCAAGAAGCCGGCGGCCTCCAACAACTTCCCGAAGTTCATCCGTGATGACTTCATGAAGTTCGCCGGCGACAAGCTCCCGAAGAAGGCGCCGGACCCTGAGCCCGCGGCCGAACAGTCCAAGACGCCGGAGCCGGCGAAGCCTGCGCCGGCCGCGCCGGCGCCCGCCCCCGCCGCGCCGACCTTGCGCGCCCCCTCCCCGGCCCCCGTCGCACCCGCCAGACCGGCGGCTCCGCCACCCCTACCCCCCCGGCCTTCCGTACCCAGGCTCGAACTGCCTCCGGTGGTCGTGAGCACACCCGCCGCCAACCGGCCTGCGACCCCGCCTCCGATCGTGCGCGCGCCCGTGACCCCCGTCGTGGGCAAGCCCGCCTCTCCGGGACCGGTCGCGCCGGGCAGCAAGGGCGCCATCACCGTCCGGCCGCCGATCGTGGTCCGCGACTTCGCGATCGCCCTCAACCTGAAGCCTTTCCAGGTCATCGGCTCCCTGATGGAGCTGGGCAAGGTCGTGAGCACCACTTCCGTGATCGAGGAGGCCGACGCCCGCAAGGTGGCCGAACGTCACGGCTACATCCTCGAGATCCGCCACCGCGGCGAAGGCGTGCAGCCGGTCAAGAAGGAGGAGAAGCCCGATGAGGACGATCCCGCCCTGCTGGCCCCCCGGCCTCCGGTCGTCTGCGTGCTGGGGCACGTCGACCACGGCAAGACCACCCTGCTCGACTTCTTCCGCAAGACCAACGTCGTGGCGGGCGAGGCCGGCGGCATCACCCAGCACATCGGCGCCTACTCCGTGAAGTACCAGGGCGAGAAGCCCGAGTACAAGGGGCGGTCCGTGACCTTCCTCGACACCCCGGGCCACGCGGCCTTCGCCAAGATGCGCGAGCGCGGCGCGAGCGTGACCGACGTCGCCGTGCTCGTCGTGGCGGCGGACGACGGTTTCATGCCGCAGACCGAGGAGGCGCTCAAGTTCGCCCAGAAGCACGCCGGAGCCATCGTCTGCGCCATCAACAAGGTCGACGCCAAGGGCGCCAATGTCGACCGCGTGAAGCAGCAGATGCAGCAGCGCGGCATCACGCCCGAGGACTGGGGCGGCGAGACCATCACCAACTCCGTGTCCGCGCTCAAGGGCACGGGCATGAGCGAGCTGATCGAATCCATCCTGCTTCAGGCCGAGGTCCTCGACCTCAAGGCCAATCCCAAGTGCCCGGCGCAGGGCGTGGTGATCGAGTCGCAGATGGAGACCGGACGCGGACCGACCGCGACCGTGATCGTGCAGAAGGGAACCCTCAAGCCCGGCGACGCCTTCGTCTGCGGGGAGACCTGGTGCAAGGTGCGCGCGCTGATGGATGACCGTGGCGAACGCCTCACCTCGGCCGCCCCGGGCGCCCCCGCGCTCGTGCTCGGCTGGGACGCCGTCCCCTCCCCCGGCAGCCGCTTCCAGTGCGTCAAGAATGACCGCGAGGCCCGCGACCGGGCCGAGGAGGCCGTGCAGGCCGCCCGCAAGGCCGCCGAAGCGAGCGGCGGCGCGCCCGCGCCCGCGGGCCCGCAGGGCATGTCTGACCTCGACCGGCTCATGGCGGCCCTCGAGAAGGACAAGGAGAAGATCCTTCGCGTCCTCCTCAAGGCGGACGTCAACGGCACCCTAGAGGCCCTCGACGGCTGCCTGCGCGACATCAAGTCCGCCAAGGTGCGCCTCGAGATCGTGGGCGGCTCCGTCGGACCGGTCACGCAGGGAGACGTCGCCTTGGCCGAGGCGGCCAAGGCCTCGATCGTCGCCTTCGACACCAAGCTGGAGAACGGCGTCCAGGCCCACCTCAAGCGTACCGGCGTGCGCGTGGTCTCCCACGACATCATCTACGAGCTCATCACGCTGGTGAAGGAAGCGATGGCCGAGCTGCTCGACCCGGAGATCCGGGAGAACAGGCTGGGCGCCGCCGAAGTGCGCGCGGTCTTCCCCCTGGGCAAGGAGCACCAGGTCGCCGGCTGCATGGTCACCGAGGGGCTCATCCGGCGCGGCGCCAAGGCGCGTCTCGTCCGCAAGGGCCAGGTCGTGCACCAGGGTCCGGTCGAGACCCTCCGCCGCTTCAAGGACGACGCCTCCGAGGTCAAGGCGGGCTTCGAGTGCGGCATCAAGCTGGGCGGCTACGACGACTACGAGGCGGGCGACGTCATCGAGGCCGTCGAGATGCTCCAGATCCGTCCCTCGCTCTGACCCATGTCCCAGCGCCAGCTGCGCGTCGCCGAACTCGTCCAGCGCGAGGTTTCCCTCGCCCTGCGGCAGGGCTGGACGGCCGAGGCCGCGCTCATCACCGTGACGCGCGCCGCGGTCACGCCGGACCTGAGGCAGGTGCGCGTCGGCTACGCGGTCTCCGGTGACGCCGCTGCCGGCAAGGCGGCGCGGGCGCTGCTCCGACGCATCAAGGGCGAGCTGCGCTCGACGGTCGGCCGGACGCTGGGCCTCAAGAGCACCCCCGAGCTGACCTTCGTCGAGGACGACGTGACGGGCGGCGTCGCGCGCGTGCAGGCGCTGCTGGACGAGATGTCCCGCAAGGATCCGTCCAAACGGGAAGGCGAAGGGGCCTGACCGGCCGGCACGGCAACTTTGTCCGCCGATGCGGGGTTACAGAGGCATGCCGCTCCGCACAACCCTCCTGACGATCCTGGCCGTCGGCCCGGGCGCTACGTGCCTGCTCCCCGCCGCGACGCCCCGCGTGGAGATCAGGACGCAGGCGGAGTACCGCCTGATGCTCTCGAACGGCCTCCCCAATCACGAGACCGGACGTTTCCCGAACCGCAACAACCCGAATCCCATCGCGGAGATGAGCCATATCTTCCGCATGCCGCTGCGACCCAGGGTGGCGCCGCGGCCGACCCCGACGGGCTTCGCGTGGTTCGGCGTGGCGCTCAACGGCGTGCCCTTCGAACCCGGCACGCAGGAGTTCTGGAAGGACGACCGGGAGTCCGGCTGGAACTACGAGGCGATGGGCGGATCCTCCGACCTGGGCATCGACCTCAGCTTGGCGCACGTGCAGCCCAACGGCGCCTACCACTACCACGGCTCGCCCAAGGCGCTGCTCCCGCTGCTGGGAGACGAGGGCAAGGAGATGGTGCTGATCGGATGGGCCGCCGACGGATTTCCGATCTACGGCGGCCGCGGCCACCGTGATCCCGCGGATCCGAAGAGCGGGCTGAAGGAGATGCGTCCGAGCTATCGGCTCAAGGCCGGCCTGAGGCCCGGGGAGCCGAAAGGCCCCGGGGGCAGGCATGACGGGAACTTCACCGAGGACTACGAATACGTGGCGGGGCTCGGCGATCTGGACGAATGCAACGGTCGTTTCGGCGTCACTCCGGAATTCCCCCGCGGCACCTACCATTACCACGCCACCGCGGCCTTTCCCTACGTGTCACGGTTCTGGAAAGGCGTCGCCGACATCACGTTCCAGAAACAGGGGCCGCCCGCGGGCTCCCATCCCCGGAAGCCTCGCCGCCCGGACGACCCCCGGGGCGAAGGGCCCTGAGGAGACGGGGGCTCACTCCGTCGGCGGACCGACTTCTGGGAAGTCCCTCAGGGCTTCCCGCACGGCGGCGGCGCGCCGCACGTCCCGCGCATCGCTGTCGAGCTCCGTGCCGATGAGCGCCTGCACGTGGGCGGGCTGGCCCTCGATCATGAGCCGGTCGACGACCGAACGACGTTCCTCCGGCAGGCAGCCCATGTCGCAGGCTAGCCGCAGATGGGACAGCATGTTCATGGATTCCGCGCTGGTGAGCAGGCGGGCGTGACGCAGCAGGCCCAGCGAACGTGAAAGCCGGTCGGCGAACTTCTCGCCCTCGTCGGCGACCAGCCGGCGGCGAGCGTTCCACTCCTGCTCGACCACGCCCTTGATCCAGGCCGAGAGGTGCTTCATGATATCCTCCTCCGAACGTCCGAGGGTCTGCTGGTTCGAGATCTGGAAGACGTTGCCGGCGGCCTCGGTGCCCTCCCCCAGCCAGCCGCGCACGGCGAGACCGTCCTGCCCTAGCCCGCGCGTCACCTTGTCCATGTGGCCGGAGAGGCAGAGGGCCGGCAGGTGCAGCATCGCCGAGGCCCGCAGGCCGGTTCCGACGTTGGTCGGGCAGGCGGTGAGGTAGCCGAGCCGGTCGGAGAAGGCGAAGCCGAGCCGCGGGGCGAGCCCGTCGTCCAGCTGCTCCGCGAGCTGCCAGGCGCTGCGCAGATGCCAGCCCGCCTTCACCACCTGGATGCGGAGATGGTCCTCCTCGTTGACCATCACCGAGCAGGTCTGGTCGCGGCTGATGACGGCGGCGCCGGTCTTGGCTCCGGCCAGCTCCTTGGAGACGAGATGGCGCTCGACCAGCACGGCACGGTCGAGGTCGGAGAGCTCCTGCATGCGGAAGACGTGGCCGCGACGGAATCGCGGAAGGGCCGTCAGCGCCTGCAGGCAGCGTGTCGCGACCTCCTCGCGCTGGGTCGGCTTCGCCCAGCCGGGGAAAGGCAGCCCGGCCAGGTTGCGGGCCAGCCGGACGCGGGTGCTGAGCACCACGGCCTGCTGGGCTCCGAGCATGTGCGTGAGCTCGTTCTCTGCGGAGAGGATGTCGCGGACCGACATGTTCAGGAGGGCTTGAGCGAGGCCTCGAGCCGGCCGATCTCATCGCGCAGGCGCGCGGCCGCCTCGAAGTCCTCGGCCCGTGCGGCGGCGTCCAGCTCCCGACGGAGCGACTCGATGCGGGCCCGGGTCGCGGCCGGGTCGGCGTCGACGGCGACGGGAGATCGCCCGTGATGCAGGGGCTCGTGCTGCACCTTGGCGAGAAGGCCGCCGAGGGCGGCACCGAAGACCTCCCAGCAGACCGGGCAGCCGAGCCGGCCGCGCTTGCGGAAGTCTACGTCGGAGAAACCGCAGGACGGGCAGACCAGAGAGGGCGGCGCCGACTGCGCGGAGAGAACGTCGGCCAGCTTGAAGACGGCCGGATCGGTGGCGCCCTTGCCCTGTGAGCAGGCTTCGCAATAGTGGACCTGGGTCATCTTGCCTTGGGCGATGTGGCTGACATGGACCGTGGCGGGCTGACCGCAGATCGCGCATTGTCGGGATTCGCCCATTCCCTCGGGAGCAAACGGACGCTTCAGGCGATGGCAAGGGCAAGAGGGGGCGGGTTTGACTTCGATGGCGCAGGGCGGCTTGATGAGGGTCCGTCCGATGTCCCCCTTGCCGCGCATCGTCATCACCGGGGTAGGCCTGACCGCCCCGAACGGAAACTCGCTCGCCGAGTTCCGCGCCAACCTGCTGGCCGGCAAGGCGCGCATCGCCGAGATCGAAGTCCGTCACATGGGACGGCAGCCGGCCGGGGTCTGCGATTTCGACGCCACGCGCTGGCAGAAGCGCAAGGAGATCCGCAACGGCACCCGCGTGGGCTCCATCTCCATCTGGTGCGCCCGTGAGGCCCTGGCTGACTCGGGACTGGTCTGGGATTCGCTCGACCGTTCGAGGGTCGGAGTGTACCTGGGCATCACCGAGCACGGGAACGTGGAGACCGAGAACGAGATCCACAACATCTCGCAGTTCGCCAACGACACCAAGTACTGGACCCACCACCATAATCCGCGCACGGTGGCCAACAATCCCGCCGGCGAGGTCACCATGAACATGGGGATCACCGGGCCGCACTACACCATCGGGGCGGCCTGCGCCGCGGGCAACGCCGGCCTCATCCAGGCGGCCCAGATGCTCCAGCTGGGCGAGGTCGACGTCGCGTTCGCGGGCGGCGTCTCCGAATCGATCCACACCTTCGGCATCTTTGCGGGCTTCAAGAACCAGGGGGCCCTCGGCTCCCACCCTGAACCGGCCAAGGCATCGCGGCCGTTCGACCGCAACCGCAACGGCATCGTGATCTCGGAAGGCGGCGCCATCTACGTGCTGGAACGGCTGGACGACGCCCTCGCCCGCGGCGCGCGGATCCTCGCGGAGATCGCCGGTTGGTGCATCAATTCCGACGCCACGGACGCCGTGCTGCCCAATCCGGACCGCCAGGCCGAATGCATGCGGCTGGCCCTTCGTCGGGCCGGCATGAACCCGGCCGACGTCCATCTGGTCTCGACGCACGCCACCGCGACCGCGCTCGGCGACGTGCAGGAGTGCAAGGCGGTGCGGGAGGTCTTCTCCGGATGCCCCGGCACCTTCGTCAACAACACCAAGAGCTTCATCGGCCACTGCATGGGCGCCGCGGGCGCCCTGGAGCTGGCCGGCAACCTGCCCTCCTTCGTCGACGGCTGGGTGCATCCGACGATCAACGTCGAGGACCTCGACCCTGAGTGCGAGGTGCCCGGCCTGGTCGTCAACCGGCCCGTCCGGGCGCCGAAGATCGACGCCATCCTGAACAATTCCTTCGGCATGCTGGGCATCAATTCGGCCCTCATCGTCAAGAAATATGGGGTTGCCTGAGCGGGTCGGGTCGGGTTCAAACAGAACCCGCAGCCCATGACCAAGGAAGACATCAAGAAGGTCGTTCTCGACATCATATCCGACATCGCGCCTGACGAGGACCTCTCGTCGGTGAAGCCGGAAGTCCGTCTTCGCGACCAGCTATCCCTCGACTCGATGGACTTCCTCGACATCGTCATGGAGCTGCGGAAGAAGCATGGCATCGAGGTGCCCGAGGCCGACTACGTCCAGCTGGCCTCGCTCGACTCCTGCGCGGACTACCTGCTGCCCAAGTTCCTGGCCAAGGCTGGGAAGTGAGCGGCCCGGCGACCGGGGCTTTACTGCGACCGGGTCATCTCTCAAGATGACCGGGATGAGGCCCGCCCTCCTACTGACCGCCCTCTGCCTCCCCGGTTTCCTGTCCGCGGAGACCGTCCTGCTCCGCAAGGCCGGCAATCCCGCCGTCGTCACCTTCGAATACATCACCCAGGATGAGGAGACCATCATGGTGAGACTGCCGGGGCGGGACGGGGTGCTGGTCTACCGGTGGAGCGAGCTCGACCAGGACCACGCCAAGGCCAACAACCCGAGGATCTGGGAGGAGCGCGCGCTGCTCCTCAAGCCCGCGCCCGAGGAGTCCATGAAGAAGGACAAGAAGGCGTCCGAGGAGGACCCATTCGCCGCAGCGGCCAAACCGAACACGCCGCAGGACCTCTCGAAGAACCTGCTCACCGAACTCAGCGTGGGACTCAAGGGAATCCCCGTGACCTCCGTGGCCGCGGCGGCGCGAGAGATGAACCTGGACGAGCTCGCCTTCTGGCGTGGCTATGACGACCTGCGCAAACTCAGCAACCGGCCCAACGCCGCTGACGCCGACGTGCCGAAGGCCTCCGATGAGGTCGAGGAACCGGCTGCGAAGTCGGCCTCCAAAAGCTCGGCCAAGGCCAAGTCGGCCCAATCCATGCGCTCCCTCGCCCAGGCGGCCGAGATTCAGGCCCGGGCCGCGAAGGCGCGCGCCGACCTCGAGAACGACGTCCGGCCCTTCACGGGAACCGGCTACCTGAAGATGCTGGCCGACGGCGGCAAATCCCGGATGGCTTGGGCCCTGCTGCGCAGAGCCACCGAGGACCGCCGTTCGATCGTGGCCACCCTGCGTAGGCAGGACGCATCAGCGACCGAACTTTCCGAAAGGCTTCAGGACAAGACCGCCCGGGGTGAGATCGCGGTGTTCCGCAAGGCCGTCACCACCCTGGCCGACAGCCTCGAGAAGGTGACCCGCGACTCCAACACCATGGAATCGAACCTGACGGGGGAAGCCCAGGCCGTTCTCTCCAAACTGACCCGCTGAATCGCTGCAAAAGGCCGGCCGCGGGGCTTTTCGTCCCGCGGCCGGTGTTTTGATGGTGGAGCCAATCGGGCTTGAACCGACGACCTCTTGCATGCCATGCAAGCGCTCTACCAACTGAGCTATGGCCCCTGAAAGGGAACATTGAGGAAAGGTGGGGCGGGAGGCACGGTCAACGCTTTTTTCCCCGTCCGCCAAGTCTCGCGTTGCCAAGCGGGCCCGCCGGGATTGCCCTTCCGACGTGGAAGACAACCAGGAGCAGGAGCCGGTCCCGCCGCCCGAGAAGAAAGGCGGCCTGCGCATCGAGAAGGACCACATCGAGACCCTCCCGGTGGGTGCCTGGGACGGCCCCGTGGAGCTAATCGAATCGGAGCGTGACGCCGATCGGGCCGTGTCCTCGCTGCTCGCGGAGCGCGTGCTCGGCTTCGACACCGAGACCAAGCCTTCCTACGCACGCGGCGAATACAATCTGCCTTCCATCCTCCAGCTCGCGGGAGAAAAAAGGATCTTCATCTTCAGGCTGGACCACTGCGGCGGCATCCCGCTGGCCTTCCCCCTGCTCTGCAATGAGCGTCAGGCCAAGGTCGGCGTCGCGGTGCGAGACGACGTCCGCAACCTCCGGGCGCGCGCGCCCTTCGACGACCGCGCCTTCATCGACATCTCGGACCACACGAAGCGGGCCGGCATCGAGAACACGGGCCTGCGCGCGCTGGCCGCGCACTACCTCGGACTGCAGATGAAGAAGTCCAAGAAGATCCAGACTTCCAACTGGGCCCGCCCGCTCGACGAACGTCAGATTCATTACGCCGCCAATGACGCCTGGTTCAGCCGAGAGCTCTACCTGAAGCTCGAGAAGGACGGCCTCATCCCGCGCTTCGGATGAATCACGAAGTCCGCCGAGCGGCCGAGGCGCTGGGACTGGACACGACGCGACGGCACATCTTCCTCTGCTGCCGGCCCTCAGGGCAGGCCTGCTGCGGCGGCGAACTCGCCGCCAAGTCCTGGGAGCACCTGAAGTCCCGTCTGAAGCAGCTGGGACTCGCGGACCAGGGCGGCATCCAGCGCACCAAGGCCGACTGCCTGCGGGTTTGCGCCGAAGGTCCGGTGGCCGTGGTCTATCCGGAGGGAGTCTGGTACGGCCGATGCACGCCGGAGAACCTGGACAGAATCATCGAAGAGCACCTGAAGGGCGGCAAGGTGGTGACCGATCTTCGGATCGCGGGTCCGACCTCACTTTAAACCGGCA
>JBJTTY010000109.1:0-10236 GCA_046080425.1 Verrucomicrobiota bacterium | reverse complement strand
CTCCTGGGGCTTGAGGATGAGACCCATGGGCGGCATGGGCGAGACGCCGAGCGCCTCATAGCCCTTGGCCAGGATCTTGTTGGGCTCGAGCAGCGACTCCTGGATGTAGGCCGTCGTGACGCGTGCGGCCAGCTTGTCCAGGGCCGGCCCGATGGCGCTTCCCTTCCCTCCCACCATGTGGCAGGTCGCGCAGGCGGCGGTGGGGTGGCTCCAGAAGAGGCTCTCGCCGCGCTTGGGGTCGCCGGCGGCCAGGGGCGCCTCGTCCAGGGGCAGCAGCTCGCAGAGCTTCACGTCGTCGAAGTAGATGTCACCCTTGCCGACGTGGAGCAGGTTGATGCTGGCCTTGGTGCGGGTGCCGGAGTTGAAGACGACCTCGACCTCGGTCCAGTCCTGGTTGCGGGAGATCGTGTTGGTCTCGGCGCGCCCGATGTGGTCGTTGAGGCTGGCCTTGCCGCAGAAGGCATGGGTCTTGATCCAGGCGCCCAGGCGGTACTCCGTATTGGGCTTGATCGCGACGTCGGCGAAGAAGCTCGTGTCGCCGTCCTCGTGCGTGATGCCGCGCATGGCGTGCTTGCCGGAACGCACCATCTTGGGATCGATGACGATGCCCCACTGGGCGGTCGCGTTGCCCGGCCGACGGCCGTAGTCGCGCCGCTTCCAGCCCACGGGCAGCTTCTTGTCATCGAGCTCCTCGAAGCCCGGATTGGGCAGGAGGTTCGGACCTTCGCGGTAGACGAGCGCCTGATGGCGGCGTCCGAGGGCCTTGACCGCGCCCGCGAGCCATTCGTCGGATTTCACCGCGGGGTCCGCGGCGAGACCGCGCACGAGCGTCTGGATCTCGGGGGTCGTGGGGAAATCGGAAAGCTTCACCAAGGCGGCCAGTCGCACCGCGGGATCCTTGTCGGCCACGAGTCCGGAACCGAAGAAGAGGCGGCGCGCGGCGTCATCCGAGCCCAGGGCGCGGACGGCGTTGCGGCGGAGCTCGGCCGAGGGGGAAAGGAGGGCCTTGCGGTGGTCGTCCTCGGACAGCGCGTCGAGACCGTGCAGCGTCCAGAGCGCGTGCAGCCCGGCGATTCCGTCGGCCGAGCCGAGAAGTTCGCGCAGCGCGGGGACGGCGGCGCCGCGCCGTCCCTCGACGAGCAGTCGCTGAGCGCGGAGGCGTCCGTACTGGGTCGAGCCGGAGAGCCCCTTGACCAGCTCGACGTCGGAAAGTCCCTGCGCGGGGTTCTCGACGGCGCCGGGACGGTCCCAGACGATGCGGTAGATGCGGCCGCGGGAGTGGTCGCGCAGCGGGTTCTCGTGGGCGCCGCCGACCCCGGTGACGGCCTTGTATCCGCCGCGCTCAGGCGAAGGCGTGGGATTGTGCTGGATGATGAAGTTCTGGAAGTCGGCGACCCAGATGGCGCCGTCGGGGCCGACCTCGGCGAAGACCGGAGACAGCCACTCGTCGGAACTGGCCAGGACGTTGAAGCCGTCACGGGCCTCATAGCCCGCACCGGCCGGCCTGACGTCCATGGCTGCGACGAGTTTCATGGTCGGCTCGCAGACCAGGGCACGCCCCTGCAGACGGGGAGGAAGGGCCTTGGAGTAGACGAAGGTCGAGCCGGCGGCGGCCGTGTAGCCTCCCATCACGTCGACCTGGCGGAAGTTGGGGGTGACGGTGTGGGCTTCGCCGACGAGATTGATGCACTTGGCGGTGAGTCCGCGGCCGCCCTGGCCCCAGGCCGAGGCCGGGATGCCGCCGAAGAAGATCGGCGCGTTGTTGGCCGTGCCGCCGAAGGCGTCGCCCGCGGCGTTGGCGCCCTGGCCCCAGGTGTTGTTGGTGAACTGATGGAGGAACTCCAAGGCCGAGCCGTCGGACTTGAAGCGGTAGCTGCCCATGGCGAAGCCGAGCTTCTTGCCGCCGACCTCGCCGTCGAAGCCGCTGTAGCCCACCGCCCCGCGGAGCCAATTGTCGTAACCGTAGGAGAGGCTACTGGCCTGGGCGTGCGTGTCACGGATGCCGAAGCCGGTCATGATGACGTCGCGGACGTCGGCACGGTCGTCGCCGTCCGTGTCCTTGAGGAACACGAAGGTCGGCGACTGCGAGACGATGATGCCGCCCCGAGCGAAGACGAAGCTCGTCGGGATGTTGAGCTTGTCGGCGAAGACCGTGAACTTGTCGGCGCGGCCGTCGCCGTCGGTGTCCTCGCAGATCTTGATGGAGTCATTGCCCTTCCGCTGGTCCTCCATAACCCCGTGCGGGTAGTCGCGGGTCTCGGCGACCCAGAGGCGGCCGCGTTCGTCCCAGGCGAAGGCGATGGGTTTGGCGATGTCAGGCTCGGCGGCGAAGAGCACCAGACGCATGTCGGCCGGGACCTGCGTGCGCTCCATGCTGCCCTTGACCGAGTAGGGCTTCTGTAAAGTCAGCGGCTCGGGACGCTTCTCATAATTCGCGACGTTGGGGTTCTGCTCCCGCACCTCGGGTTCGCGCTGGGCGAGAAAGGCCTGCCAGGCGGCCTTGCGGCCGGCGGGAAGAGCCTGCTCGAGGGCCGTGCGGAAGGCGGCGGGGTCCTTGGCCTGGGCGGAGAGGTCGGGGAGGCCGGAACTCAGCGATCCGCCGACCACGACGACGGCGTCGTAGCGGCGGAGCTCATCGGCCGAGGGGGCCTCGCGGTGGTAATCGAACCAGATGGCGTCACGTCCGTGGGCGGCCATCAGGTCGTGCAAGGGGCCCTTGGCGGCCTGCTCGGCGCCGGCGACGTCCAGGTACAGCACCCTGAGCGGAGCGGCCTGGACCGAGGCGATGAGGATGAAAAGCAGCGCTGACAGGATTCTCATGGGGTGAGCACAGACAAAGCGCCGGAAACTGGTCACGCAACAGATGAAGCCCGCAAAAGATGCGACCCAGCCGCCTAGACCCGCCCCCGGTGTCGCAAAGATGAAACCCGGGCAAAAAAAACGGCGCCCTTGCGGGCGCCGTGCTCAGTCCTGCCGGGCGGGATCAGTGGTCGTGGTGGTCGCCGCCGGCCGCGGGCTTGGGATCCTCGGGCAGGTCGGTGATGAGGCACTCCGTGGTGAGGAGCAGGCCGGCCACCGAGGCGGCGTTGGTGATCGCGGTGCGGGTGACCTTGGTCGGGTCGACCACGCCGGCGGAGACCAGGTCCTGGTACTCACCGGTGGCGACGTTGTAGCCGTGGTTACCCTTGTGCTTGAGGAGGACCTCCTGGACGATCAGGGAGCCTTCGACGCCGGCGTTGAAGCACAGCGTGCGGAGCGGCTCCTCGATGGCGCGGCGGACGATCTGGGCGCCGATCTTCTCGTCGCCTTCCAGCGCCTTGATGAGACCGTCGATGGCCTTGACCGTGCGGAGCAGCGCGACGCCGCCTCCGGCCACGATGCCTTCTTCGACGGCGGCGCGGGTGGCGTGGAGCGCGTCATCGACGCGGTCCTTCTTCTCCTTGAGCTCGGTCTCGGTGGCGGCTCCGACGTGGATGACGGCGACGCCTCCGGCGAGCTTGGCGAGGCGCTCCTGCAGCTTCTCCTTGTCGTAGTCGGAGGTGGTCTCCTCGATCTGGCGACGGATCAGCTTCACGCGGCCCTGGATGTCGGCGGACTTGCCGGCGCCCTGGATGACGGTGGTGTTCTCCTTGTCGACCACGATGCGCTTGGCGCGGCCGAGGTCGGCCACCTTGAGGGATTCGAGCTTGATGCCGAGGTCGTCGGTGATGAAGCGTCCGCCGGTGAGGACGGCGATGTCCTCCATCATGGCCTTGCGGCGGTCACCGAAGCCCGGGGCCTTGACGGCGCAGACGTTGATGGTGCCGCGGAGGCGGTTGACCACGAGCGTGGCGAGGGCCTCGCCCTCGACCTCTTCGGAGATGATGAGCAGCGGCTTGCCGGTCTTGGCGACCTCCTGGAGGACCGGGAGGAGGTCCTTCATGGAGCTGATTTTCTTCTCGTAGAGCAGGATGTAGGCGTCCTCGAGGACGGCCTCGAGCGTCTCGGCGTTGGTCGCGAAGTAGGGGGACAGGTAGCCCTTGTCGAACTGCATGCCTTCCACGACGTCGAGGGTGGTCTCGATGGTCTTGGCCTCCTCGACGGTGATGGTCCCGTCCTTGCCGACCTTGTCCATGGCCTCGGCGATGATGTTGCCGACGGACTCGTCCCAGTTGGCCGAGACGGTGGCGACCTGCTTGATCTCCTCGCGAGTCTTAATCTTCTTCGAGATGTCGGCGAGCTCCTTCACGATGGCCTCGACGGCCTTGTCGACGCCGCGCTTGACGAAGATCGGGTTCGCGCCGGCGGCGACGAAGCGGAGACCTTCGCGGTAAATGGCTTCGCCGAGGACGGTCGCGGTCGTGGTGCCGTCACCGGCCTTGTCGGCGGTGCGGGAGGCGACTTCGCGCACCATCTGGGCGCCCATGTTCTCGTAGGGATCGTCGAGCTCGATCTCCTTGGCGACGGTGACGCCGTCCTTGGTGACCTTGGGGGCGCCGAACTTCTTGTCGATCATCACGTTCCGGCCCTTGGGACCGAGGGTGACCTTGACGGCGCGGGCGAGGGTGGAGACGCCGTTGAGCACCTTGCGGCGGGCGGCCTCATCGAACAGGATCTGCTTCTTGGACATGTTGGTGTGGGTTGAAGGTTTTCAGTGGGACCGGATCACTCGATTACGGCGAGAATCTCGGCCTCGGAGAGGAGGAGGTAGGTGACGTCGTCGAGCTTGACCTCCTGGCCGGCGTACTTGCCGACGAGGACCTTGTCGCCGACCTTGACGTTGAAGGGCAGCTTCTTGCCGTCCTTGTCGAGGCCGCCGGTGCCGAGGGCGATGACCTTGGCTTCCTGGGGCTTCTCCTTGGCGGTGTCGGGGATGATGATGCCGCCCTTGATTTCTTCGGACTCCTCGATGCGCTGCAGGAGGACGCGGTCACCGAGGGGCTTGACGGAGGGTTTGGTGTTCTTGGCCATGTTGGTTGGGTTTGGGTAGAGATACGTCCGGGTGGACTTCCGCACAGGTGCAGAAGGGATGCCAAAACCGCTACGGCTTGGATTGGCAACCGATTACGGGGTTTTTTTGAGGTTTGGGCGGGCTCCGACCCGATTGGAGCCCCTAAAGGGTCGTTATTGCGGGACAGGCTGTCCCAAGCCACCGGCAGGGGTGTGTCACACCGCTCAGGCCAGATCGCCCTGCCCTGCGTCCGGCTCCTTGAGCTGCTGACCCCAGCCGAAGATGCGGGCCTGGGCCCCGTGATGCTCGGCCTTGGTCTTGTCGCCCCGCTCCATCCAGATGCGTGAGAGCGAGGTGTGCACGTGCACGTCCTTGGGACGCAAGCCCAGCGCACGCTCGGCGGCGGCCAAGGCCTCGTCCAACCGACGGGAGGCGAAGTGGATCTCCGCGGCGGCCAGCCATGCTTCGAAGCAGGCCGGGTCAGCCTTCACCGCCGACTCCAGGCAGCCGAGCGCGGCCTTCTCATCGCCGACGGCAAAGTGAAACGCGGCCTCATCGGCCAGTCGTATCGCGTCTGCGCCCGGATCGCTCATGCCTGCATGCTCATCCGTGGGGCGGCCTTCGCAAGCGCTCCTTTCGCCTTGGAAACGCCCCGCCCCGGGGCAACCCTCCGGCATGGACCCTCGATACGGAAAACTGGCCGACGTGCTCTGCGGCTTCTCGACCCGCCTGAAGAAGGGCGAGAACGTGCTGATCGACGCGCATGACGTGCCGGACGACTTCGTGATCGCGCTCATCCGCGCGGCCCGGGCCCGCGGCGCCACCCCGATGGTGAACCTCCACCGCGCCCGCGTCGGCCGCGAGATGGTCAAGGACGGCACCAAGGCGCAGTTCAAGCTGGCCGCCGCCCACGAGCTCGCCCGCATGAGGAAGATGCAAGCCTACGTCGCCGTGCGCGGCTCCGACAACATCTTCGAAGGCAGCGACGTGCCCGCCGGTCAGGCCAGGCTGAACTCCGAGATCATGCGCCCGGTCCTCGACCACCGCGTCAACAAGACCAAGTGGGTCGTGCTCCGCTGGCCGACTCCGTCCATGGCCCAGCAGGCCAAGATGAGCACCGAGGGCTTCGCCGACTTCTACTTCCGGGTCTGCACGCTCGACTACTCCCGCATGATTCCGGGCATGGAGGCGCTGAAACGGGCCATGATGAAGACCGATGAGGTCCGCATCACCGGACCCGGCACCGACCTCAGGTTCAGCATCAAGGGCATGAACGCCGTGCCCTGCGGCGGTGAATATAACATCCCCGACGGCGAGGTCTTCACCGCGCCAATCAAGGATTCCGTCAACGGCACGCTGCAGTACAACTGCGCGACGATCTACCAGGGCGTCTCCTTCGAGAACATCCGCCTGGTCTTCCGCAAGGGCAGGATTGTCGAGGCCACCGCAAACAACACCAAGCGCCTCAACGAGATCCTCGACACCGACGCGGGCGCGCGGTTCATCGGGGAGTTCGCCATCGGCTTCAACCCGCACATCCTCAGCCCGATGCAGGACATCCTCTTCGACGAGAAGATCGCGGGCTCCTTCCACTTCACGCCGGGCAAGTGCTATGAGACGACGGACAACGGCAATCACTCCTCGGTGCACTGGGACATGGTCTGCATCCAGCGTCCGGAATACGGCGGCGGGGAAATCCGCTTCGACGGCAAGGTGATCCGCAAGGACGGGCTCTTCGTCCCCAAGGAGCTCCAGAAGCTCAATCCCGCCTACCTGCTGGGTAAGTCCAAGTAAGATGGCGCCCCCTCGCAAGCGCGCCAAGACCCGGCCGAAGCGAATCGGCTCCCGGCCGCAGGCCCGCACGGCCAAGGCGCTCAAGCGCAAGGCAAAGCCCGCTCCGCACGTGCCCTACGCGTCCCGCCCGGCCAAGGCGCCGACCGAGGAGACGCGCCCGGATGAGATCTTCAAGACCCGCATCCCGGGCGAGTTCGAGCCCGCCCGCGCGGACAAGATCATCGCCACGCTACTCGAGGGCGTCAGCCGCTCGCGCGTGCAGAAGGCCCTCGACCTCGGCATGGTGAAGGTCAACGGCCAGCCGGCGGACTGCCGCACGGTGCTCAACCCCGGCGACGCCGTCGAGGTCGCCCTGCCCTCGCCCGGCGAGCCCACGGCCCGCCCGGTCAAGATGGCCCTCGAGATCCTCTTCGAGGACGCCCACCTCATCGCCATCAACAAGCCGGCGGGACTCCTGACGCACCCCGTCCAGGGCTCCGACGAGGTCTCGGTGGTGCACGGCCTGCTTCACCACACCAAGGGCAAGCTCGCACCGGCCGGCGGCGCTCCCCGACCCGGCGTGGTGCATCGTCTCGACCGCGAGACTTCCGGCGTGATCGTGCTCGCCAAGACCGACAAGGCCTACCACGCGCTCGTCGAGCAGTTCGCCGAACGCACCGCCCGGAAGGAATACCTCGCCCTCGTCGACAAGGCCCCGCGCCTGCTCTCCGGCGTCATCAACGCCAACATCGACCGCCATCGCACCGTCCGCGTGCGCATGGCCGTCCGCGAAGACGGTCGCGAAGCCGTCACCGACTGGCGGGTGGAGGAGAAATTCGGCGAACAGGCCGCACTGGTCCGGACCTTCCCGCATACCGGCCGCACGCACCAGATCCGCGTCCATCTCGCGCACCTGGGGCACCCAATCCTGGGCGACCGCACCTACGGCAAGTTCGACGTGCCCGCCTTCAACGGCTGGCCCATGCCCCGCGTGATGCTCCATGCCCATCGCCTGACGCTCACGCACCCGCAGACGGGCAAGCCTGTCACGATCGTCGCCGAACCTCCCAAGGACTTCCTCGATCTGCAGGCCTGGCTGGCCGGTCGTTTCGGACGCAGGACCTACTCGACCCCGGGCTGAGTCAGTAAGTGCCGCCGTGGTGCCCTTCGCGCTTACGGTGCTGGGGCATGTCAGGCTCGACGTGCACGAGCACGGAAACGACCTCGGGGTGGGATCGGAGGATGTCCGCCTTGATGCGTCCGGCGATGGCATGACCTTCCGCCACCGTGGCGGTCTCGGCCACCTGCAGGTGGAAATCGACCTCGAAGCGGTCACCGAGGCGACGGGCGCGGAAGGCGTGGAATCCCTTGGCGCCCGGCGCGGCGAGGATGTGCTCGCTGAGGTCCTTGAGCACCGATTCTGCCGGAGCGCGGTCCATGAGGTCGGAGCAGGCGCCGAGGAAGATCTTCACCCCTTGGGAACCGAGCCAGCCCGCCAGCACGAGACCCACCACCTTGTCGGCACCGGCCAGGTCCTCGCTGAGATTGGCGACCAGCACCGCGACAAGGGCCATGAGCGAGGCGACCGCGTCAGCCCGATGGTCGGCGGCGTTGGCCATGAGGAGCCTGGAGCCCAGCCTTTCGGCCTGACGGCGGGCATAGCGGTAGAACCCCTCCTTTACGACCAACGCGACGCCTGCGACCCAGGCGGCGGCCACGCCTGGGACGACAGGCTTGCCGCCGTCGACCAGACCGAGGACCGATTGCCACGCCAGGCCGACGCAGAAGGCCAGCACGACGGCCGATATCAGGAGCGCGGCGAGGGTGGAGATGCGATGATGGCCGTAGGGATGGTCCTCATCCTTCAGAAGGTCCGAGTACTTGAGCCCGACGTAGGCGGCCACGTCGGTCACGAGATCGACGAGCGAATGGACGCCGTCGGCGATCAGCGCCTGGGAGGAGGCGATGAAGCCGACGCTGAGCTTGGCCGCGGCCAGCACGACGTTGACGCAGAAGCTCAGGAGCGTGGTGAAGACGCCGTCACTGACGGACGGGCGGCTCATCGCGCGGATTCGGCACGGATGAGATCGGACTCCGCGCGCCAGTCGATGCTCAGGAAATCAGCCGAGGCCACGGCAGGCATGGCCCTGACCTGGTCGAGCAAACCGGAAAGACGGGACCAGTCCGGTCCGGACGAGGCGGCGACCCAACGGCCGAGGCGCAGCAAGGCTTGGTCGGCGCGCCCTTCGACGGACGACGCGACGTCGCCCGAAGGCAGGACGACCTCCTCGGCCTTGTGGCCGGGGCGGAGCGTGACGACGATCCGATCCGCGAAGAGGAAGGCGTAGTCGGAGACCGGGCCGTGCTCGGCCAGGGCGACGCCGGCGGCGTAGGTCTCACGGACCAGCAGATGTTCCTCAGGAAGCTCCTTGCCCTGGGCGTCATATCGACGACGGCCGCCAGTCACGATGGAACGGACCTTCGAGCCGTCGGCACGGGTCTCGACCGACTCATGCTTCACGTAATGACCGTAGAACCCGCGCGAGGTCGCCGCGTAATCGTACATCATCCCCGGAAGATTGAGCGCGTCTCGGACCTGGCGGCGGCGGTCGCGTTCCGGCTGCGAGCGGGAATTGATGCCGAAGAGCAGGCCCACGCCGAGAAGGACGCCGACCAGGAAGAGAATGAACCGCTCACGCTGACCCATGCCGCATCTTCCCCCGGACCGAGGCCGGGGCAAGCCGTCAAAAGCCGAGGGTTTGGCATTGGAAACCCAGCCCGACGGGACCAGAAATACGCCATGCCGGAAGCCAGCGTGGAGACCCGAGTGCGTTTCGCCGAAACGGACGCCATGGGCGTGACCTACCACGGCAATTACTTGCCTTGGTTTGAAATGGCACGCGTGGCCCTCCTCGACCAGCTGGGCATCCCCTACCGGGAACTCGAACGGGAAGGATTCCTGCTGCCCGTGCTGGAGACGGGCCTGACCTACCACCGCCCCTCCCGATTCGACGACCGCGTCCGCATCACCGTGACCCTGGCTGAGAAGCCCAAGGCCCGCCTTCGGCTCACCTACAGGGTCGAGCGTGAGGGTGAGCTCCTGGTCGAGGGCTTCACCGTGCACGCCTTCGTGAACCGGGAATTCAAGCCCGTGCGCCCGCCCGATCGCGCGGAGGAGGCCATGCGACGCGCCTTCGGCGCCTGAACCGGATGAAACTCGCCTCAGCGGCCCTGGGTCCCTTCGAGACCAACGCCTACCTCGTCATGGCCGAGGAAGGGCCCGACTGCTGCGTGGTGGACGCACCCAAGGACTCGGGACGGCTGCTGCTGGAGGAGATCGGACGGCGCGGGCTCAGGCTCACCCACCTGCTGATCACGCACGGACACTGGGATCACATGTGCGACGCCCATCACTTCGCGGCCGCGGGAGCCCGGGTCATCGCCCATCGGGATGACCGCGAACTGCTCGAGAACATCGAGGCCTATCGCAACCGCTACCGCTCGATGATCCCCACCCTGACCGATGACGATTT
>JBJTTY010000108.1:0-4380 GCA_046080425.1 Verrucomicrobiota bacterium | reverse complement strand
GGAGACGCGAGGCCGCCCTGGCGACCGCGTGCGGCGCCTGCGGCGCGCTGGCCCTGGCCGCGGATGGCGACGCGGCGCGCGCACTCGCCGCCCTCGCCTGCCTGGCCGGCAGCTGGGACGCCGCCCGCGAGGCCTGGAAGGCGCTCGGCGGCGGCCGGGCCGACGTCCACCTGCTGATGCTGCTCGCCGCGGGCGGGGCCTGGGCGCTGGGCCAGCCGCTCGAGGCGACGCTGCTGCTGTTCCTCTTCTCGGCGGCCGGAGCGATTGAGCGCTACGCGATGGTCGGGGACGGGGTCAATGACGCGCCCGGGCTGGCCGCGGCCGACGTGGCGGTCGGGATGGGCGCGCGGGGCAGCGACGCCGCGCTCGAATCGAGCGACGTGGTCCTGCCCGACGACCGCATCGGCCGGCTCGTCGACGCGATCGAGCTCAGCCGCGCCGCGCGACGTGCGATCCGCGTCAACGTCACGCTGTCGGCCGCCGCCGCCCTCGGCATGGCCGCCTACGTCGTGGCGACGGGCGCCCCCCTCACGGTCGGCGTGGCAGTCCATGAGGGCAGCACCGTGCTGGTGTGCCTCAACGGACTCCGCCTGCTGTCCTTCCGGCCGAAGCCGCGCTCAGCGCAGCTCCCGGCCTGAGGCGTCGAAGAGCCGGAAGGACTCGACGCTGTAGGTGGGGTCGGCCTTGGTGCCCAGCTTCACCTTGCAGGACTTCATCAGGTCGCGGAAGAAGTCGCGATCCTCGGTGACGATGCGCTCCAGATTGACGGGGTGGAGCAGGATATTGATCTCCAGCTCCTTGTCGGGACCGTGCGTCTCGCGCAGGCGCCGGATGACGCTGAGCAGCTTGCGCTGCACCTCGACGGAGACCGTGCGGGGATTCTTGACGATGCCGCGCCCCTGGCAGTGCGGGCAGGCGGTGTACATCGAGGTGGTGTTGGACTCGGTGTGGCGCTGGCGCGTCATCTGGAGCACGCCCAGCTGGGAGATCGGCAGGATCTGGTGCTTGGCGCGGTCGTTCTCCATCGACTCACGCAGCTGGTCGAAGACCTTCTTCCGATCCTTCGGGTTCTTCATGTCGATGGTGTCGATCATGATGAGGCCGCCGAGGTTGCGGAGCTGGATCTGGCGGGCGGCCTCGGTGACGGCCTCCAGGTTGGCCTGGACGATGTAATCCTTGCCGTCCTTGCCCGCGCCCTTGTGGGAGCCGGTGTTGACGTCGATGGCCGTGAGGGCCTCGGTCTCGTCGATGACGATCTCGCCGCCGCTGGGCAGGGGTACGCGGCGCTGGAACAGCTGTTCGATCTGGCGCTCGATGTTGTAGCGCTCGAAGACGGGAATCGGATCGGAGTAGAGCTCCACCCTGCCCTTGGAACGCGGCGAAACCTCGCCGACGAGCTCCTGGACGAGGCGGAAGTCCTCCTCGTTGTCCACCAGGATGCGGTCGACCTCCTCGGTGAGGAAGTCGCGCACGGTGCGCTCGATCAGGCCGGGCTCGCTGTGCAGCAGCACGGGACGGCGGTCGGGCTGGTTGATCTTCTCCACGATCTTCTGCCAGCGCAGGAGGAGCATGTGCAGGTCGCGCACGAACCAGCGGGCCTGCTTGCCCTCGCCGGCGGTGCGGATGATCACGCCCATGCCCTCGGGGATGGTCAGCGAGCGGAGGATGTCCTTGAGGCGCTCGCGCTCGGAGGCGTCCTCGATCTTGCGGGAGACGCCGCAGGCGCCGCTGAAGGGCATCAGGACGACGTAGCGGCCGGGCAGCGCGATGTTGGTGGTGGAGCGCGGGCCCTTGGTGCCGATCTGGTCCTTGACGACCTGGATGACGATGTCGGACCCCGCGGGGAAGAGCTGGGGGATGTCCTTGGCCTGGTAGCGGGCCTTGCGCTGCTTCTGCTCGGCGGACTCGTTGTCGCGGATGAACTCGACCTGGGAGTCGTTCGCGGCCGGGAGCATGTCCCAGTAGTGCAGGAAGGCGTTCTTGGGCTGACCGATGTCGACGAAGGCGGCCTTCAGGCCGGCCTCGAGGTTCTGGACGCGCCCCTTGAAGACGGCGCCGACCATCCGGTTCTCGCCCTTGTGCTCGATCTCGAACTTGTCCAGGACGCCGTTGGTGAGCAGGGCCACGCGCTTCTCCAGGGTCTCGCCGTTGATGACGAGCTCACGGTAGTTGGCGCGGTCCTTGGAGAAGTGCTTGACGATGCGCTGGAGCAGCGGGAGGTCCTTCCGGCGGCGGGCGGCCTCCTCCGCGATCTTGCGCTGGTCGATGGGCTCCTGGCCGGACGTCGGCTCGGATTCTTCGTGGATTTCTTCGGGTTCGTTGTGTTCGGGCATCTCGGGTTCAGGCCTTCAGGCCGTTTGCCGGAGGATCCCCACGCTCGCCGCCGCCGGCCGAATGCCGGTGCACGCTCTGGACCAGTCCGAGGAGCAGGAAGCAGCTGAGCACGAAAGACCCTCCGTAGCTGAGGAAAGGAAGGGGGACGCCCGCGACCGGCATGAGGTCGACGTTCATCCCGACGTTGATGACGACATGGGTGGCCAGCACAGCGGCGGCGCCGGCGGCGAGCAAGGAGCCGAACCGGTCCGCGGCGAGGAGGGCGGTCCGTACGACCCGCCACAGCAGGAGGGCGAACGCCGCCACGACGCCGGCGGCGCCGACGAAGCCGACCTCCTCGGCAAGGACGGAGAAGAGGAAGTCGTTGTGGGCCGCGGCCTCCGGAAGGTAGCCGTATCGGGCCTGGGTGCCGTTGCCGACGCCCTGGCCGGCGAGTCCGCCGCGACCGACGGCGATGACGGCCTGACGCACGTTCCACGTCACGCCCAGACCCCGCGGATCGATGACGTCGGGGGCCACGAAGGACATGATGCGCTCGCGCTGGTAGTCCTTGAGCAGCACGAACCAAGCGCGCTCCTGATGCTGCCCCCGCACCTTGCGGGCGGGATCACGTTCCTCTGGATGGGCCTTGGAATACTCCGCGACGCCCCGGGCGTAATCGGTCAGATCCACGGCCAGCACCCCCGCCAGAACCAGAGCCGCCGCACCCGCCGCCGCGAAGAACTTGTAAGTGAGTCCGGCGACGTGCAGCAGGGCGAATGACAGGGGCAGGTAGATGAGGGCGGAACCTAGGTCGGGCTGCACGAAAATCAAGAAAAAGGGCGCCCCGGCCACCCCGGCCACGAGGCCGAGCGTGCGCCAGCTGGCCCCGAATACTCCGATCGGAAGTCGGGCAAGGAGGGCGGCCAGGAAAAGCAGGGTGCCGACCTTGGCCAGTTCGGAGGGCTGCAGGGAGAAAGGTCCGAAATCCATCCAGCGCCGGGCGCCGTAGACGCTGCGGATGAACGAGCCGAGGTCGGCGTCCAGGAGCGCGCAGGCGGAGACGGGGACAAGCAGGCCGAGGGTGAAGAGGTAGGCGGTGCGAGCGTGAACGAGGAGGCGGCGGTAGTCCAAGGAGGACACGGCCCAGTAGGCCGCCCATCCGATGCCCAGGAAGATCGCCTGGCTCTCATGGTGCAGGGAAGCCCGTGCCTCGCCGGCCGAGCGGATCGCGACCCAGCCCAGGACGCTGAGTCCGGCGATGATGAGGACCTGGGTCCAGTCCGTCCGCCAGGCGAAATTGGCGAACTTGTCCCACCACTCAGAGACGGCCTCGCCCTGCTCTGCCTCAGAAAGGGACATCAAGTCCATGGAACCCGCCCGCAGGCAGGGTGGCAAGGCCAACCGTCCCAAATGGAGGCTTGCGACCGGTTGGGGGCAAGCAAGGGTAAGGGGCTCCGGACTACGGTCCTGAGCGATACCATGCCAGTGGCCGCCGACCAGAGCATCCTCGCCGCCGTGGCGTTCTCCTCGGGCGCCATCGTGGCCTACGCAGTGGCCAAGTGGCGGGAAAACACGCTCGGCGCCCTGCGCGAGGACAGGCTGCGGGCCGAGGTGGAGCTCGCCCGTCGAGAAGCGACGGTCGAGGCGGCGGAACTCCACGCCCAGGCGGAGGCGGAGAAGCGGGAGGCCGAGGCGCTGCATCAGCGGGCGGAGGCTGAAAAACGCGAGGCGGAGGAACGGGCGGAGGACCTCGCCCGACGCCGCGATCAGCTGAGCCGGGAGCTGATGCTCCTGGGCGGGCTCTCGCCAGAGGAGGCGCGCCGCCTCACGGTGGAGAGGATGCGAGGCGAACTCACCGAGGAGGCCGCCCGCCTCCGGGCCGAACTGCTCGACCGCGCGGAGGTCGAGGTCGAGGAAACCGCACGCAGGACTTTGCTCGCCGCCATGCAGAGGCTGACCACGCAGACGACCCAGGACGCGACCGCGGTCTCGGTGCAGCTGCCCAACGAGGAGATGAAGGGACGCCTGATCGGCCGCGAGGGGCGCAACATCCGCGCCTTCGAG
>JBJTTY010000107.1:0-8281 GCA_046080425.1 Verrucomicrobiota bacterium | reverse complement strand
CCGCGCCCGCCGGAGCCGCAGCGCCCGCCGGAGCCGCAGCGCCCGCCGCCGGAGCCGCAGCGCCCGCCGGAGCCGCCGCGCCCGCTGCGCCCGCCAAGAAGTGATTCTCCGCGCCGGGCGGCTCCCGGCACCTTGTTCTTTGAAGTCAGATGCCTTACTCGGTCCTAGCCGCCCTCGGCAACCCGGGCCGGGAATATGCGCACACCCGCCACAACGCCGGTTGGATGCTGATCGACGCCCTGGCCCGGCAGGCCGGAGCCGTCTGGTCGGAGGAATCCCGGTTTCCCGCTTCGGTCGCCAAGGCCGATTTCGGCGGCGTCCCCGTGCACCTCGTCAAGCCGCTCACCTTCATGAATGAGAGCGGGTCCGCCCTGGCTGCCTTCCTGCGCTTCCGCCGGACCGAGCCTTCCGACGTCGTCGTCCTTCATGACGACATCGCCTTCGAGCCCGGTCAGTTCCGTCTCTCCCTCGGCGGATCCGCCGCTGGACACAACGGCATCGCCAGCTGCATCGCCCATCTCGGCGAGCGATTCGTGCGGGGCCGCATCGGGATCGGCCCCAAGACCCATCCCGGACAGGACCTCGCCGACCACGTCCTG
Source organism: Verrucomicrobiota bacterium (assembly GCA_046080425.1). Classification (GTDB taxonomy): domain Bacteria; phylum Verrucomicrobiota; class Verrucomicrobiia; order Opitutales; family UBA953; genus UBA953. The sequence goes on along the minus strand of JBJTTY010000107.1, from coordinate 7,682 downwards.
GGCCGGATGCCCGAGCCCGACCTCACGGCCTTCACCGCGCGCATCCCTGACTTCCTCCAATCCCTTTCCGTCCTTCTCAACCGCGGCCTTCCCGCCGCCCAGAACCTCACCAACAGAAAAACACCATCACCATGACCACCGCCACGCTCCGCCGTTCCTACCGCGCCAGCCTCATCCTCGACCTCCGCGGCTCCGCCGAGGCTCCCGAGACCGCGATCGATCGCATCAAGGACGTGCTCAAGTCCGTCGAATGCAAGGTCACCGAGGTCGAGAACCTCGGCCAGAAGGAGTTCTCCCGCGTCGTCGACCGGAAGTTCCCCTCCGGGCTCTACGTCCAGTTCCATTTCGACGGCCCCGTGGGCGCCCCCGTTGCCTTCCGCGAGAAGCTCCGCCTCGACCGTACGGTCAACCGTATCCTCGTGCAGTCCGTCAAGTAATCACCAGCTTCGAACGGCCATGGCATCCTCCTTCAACCGCGTCATCCTGGCGGGCAACATGACCCGCGATCCGGAGGCGCGCTCACTGCCCTCCGGTCAGGCCCTCACCAAGTTCTCCCTCGCCGTCAACCGCTCCTACACCACCAAGGAGGGGGAGAAGCGCGAGGAGGTCACCTACGTCGACATCGAGAGCTACGGCAAGCAGGCCGAGATCATCGCCAAGTACTGCGGCAAGGGCTCCGGCATCCTCGTCGAGGGCCGTCTGAAGCTCGACCAGTGGGAGGACAAGAAGACCGGTGAGAAGCGTTCGCGCCTCGGCGTTGTCCTCGAGAACTTCACCTTCATCGGCGGGCGCGGCCAGGGTTCCGGCGAGGAGGGCGGTTCCGCCCCCCGTTCGCGCGGCGGCAACGACGCCCCCTCCGCCCCTGCCGACCAGGGCGGCGACGACGTCCCCTTCTGATTCCACCAGACTTTCCAATCAACGCACCATGGCATTCACCGAAGTCCTCCTGATCAAGCCCGTCGACGGCCTAGGCGCCGAAGGCGAGCAGGTCCGCGTCCGCGCGGGCTACGCGCGCAACTTCCTGCTTCCGCAGGGCGTCGCCCTCCCCGTCAACCGCGCCAACACCAAGTACGTCGAATCCCTCAGGAAGGCCCGCGAGGCCCGTGAGGCCCGCGACCTCGAGGTCGCCAACGCGACCGCCGCCAAGCTGGCCGCCCTGCGCCTCACCTTCGCCGTCAAGACCGGCGAGGGGGGCAAGATGTTCGGAGCCATCAGCACCGCCGAAATCGCCGCCAAGCTCGCCGAGAACGGCGTCGAGCTCGAGCGCCGCCGCATCCATCTCGGCCAGGGGCCCGTCAAGCAGCTCGGCAAGCACGTCTGCCACATCCGCCTGCACTCCGACGTCATGGTCGACCAGGAGTTCGAGGTCGTGTCCGAGAACCCCATCGAGCCCGTCGCCGAGGAGGCGCCCGAGGCCGAGGAGGCCGGCGAACGCGCCAAGAAGCCCCGCAAGCCCCGCAAGGACAAGCCCGCCAAGGCGGAGTGAGTCCGGCGAGGCCTTCGGGTCCGCGGAGAAGGGCGCCCGGCGCGGTCGGTCGCCCTTCTCCTTTGGCTGGGTCTGTGAATAGCCCCGTGCAAAAAGCGTGAACCGCGGTGCGGGTTTGGTGCTGTCATGGAGGCCCGGGGCGGCACAATGTCCCCTTTCCATGGCCGAAAGAAGCACCCGCACCCGCCGCCCCGAGCAGCCTGACTACGGCGACCGGGTGCCTCCCCACAATCTCGACGCCGAGCGCGGCCTCATCGCCAGCATCATCATCGACGGCGGCGACACCCTCCAGCGCTGCCTCGAGCAGCGCGTCACCCCGGACTGCTTCTTCGATCCGAAGCACCAGGACATCTTCCGCGCCTGCGTCGACCTCAGCCAGGCCGGCTCGGGCGTCGACGAGATCACGCTCACCGAACGCCTGCGTCGCGACGGTCGTCTCGAGTCCTCGGGCGGCGCCCCCTACGTCAACGAACTGACGGGCCTGGTGGCCTCCACCGCGCATGCGCCGCACTGGCTGGCCATCGTCCGGGAGAAGCATTTCCTCCGGCAGCTGATCTCCACCGCCGTCACCACCGTCGAGAAGGCCCACGCGCATGCCGAGGGCATCGAGCGCCTGCTGGAGGACGTCGAGCAGTCCTTCTTCCGCATCAGCGAGAACCGCATCAGCGAGGAAGCCGTGCACGTCGAGAAGCCCATCGATGACGCGATGGAGCTCGTCGCGCGCATCATCCGCGACCGCAATTCCGTCCAGGGCATCCCGACCGGGTTCACGGACCTCGACGCGCTGACCTTCGGCTTCCAGGGCGGCCAGATGGTGGTCGTCGCCGCCCGCCCGGGCATGGGCAAGACCTCCATCGCCCTGAACTTCATCGAGGCGGCGCTCTTTCCCAAGCCCAACTCCGGACGCGAGCCCGCCCATGTGATGATGTTCTCCCTCGAGATGCCCGCCCGCGAGCTCGCCCTCCGCCTGCTCTGCTCGCGCGCGCGCGTCAACATGCAGAAGCTCAGGTCGGCCCATCCCGACGAGCGCATGCAGATGGACCTCTATGACGCGGCGCAGGAGTACAAGAGCCGTCCCTTCCTCATCGATGACAACGGCGGACAGAACATCCTTGAGATCCGCGCCAAGTGCCGCCGCGCCCACTCCCGGCGCAAGTTGGACATGATCGTCATCGACTACATCCAGCTGATCAACGGCCTGGACTCCGGCCTGCCCCGTGAGCAGCAGATTGCCGAGGTCTCCCGCAGCATCAAGGCCATGGCCAAGGAGTTCGACGTCCCCGTCATCGCGCTCGCCCAGCTCAACCGCAAGTCCGAGGACGAGGCCCGCCAGCCGCGCATCTCCGACCTCCGTGAGTCCGGTTCCATCGAGCAGGACGCCGACATCGTCATGCTCATCTCCAAGCCCACGGGGGCCCAGAAGCAGGCCATCGAGGAGGAGGTCGAGCACTCGCCCGGCTGCTGGGCCAGGCAGCTCATCGTGGCGAAGAACCGCAACGGACCCACCTCCGACATCAACTTGCTCTTTAACGGCGGGCTTACACGCTTCGAGGCCCTGGCCAAGGATCACCCCCCCCAATGAACCGCCCTCTCATCCGTCGCAGCCTGGTCGCCGCAGCGCTCCTCTCCGCCGCGTTCTCACCCGAGACGGGCCTCGCCCAGGAGCGCGCCCCGGCGGCCCGCCCCGGCGTGCCGGCCAAGGAGCCCAAGGTCCGCTCCATCTCCGTCAAGGCGGAGGGAGGCGAGGTGTCCGACCAGTACGTGCTCGGCTTCGTGGCCCTGAGGGCGGGGCAGCCTTTCTCCCGTGACGCGGTGGCCTCCACCGTGCGGGCGCTCTACGGCACCGGCAAGTTCGCCCAGGCGGTGGTGATACCCCGGCTCGACCCCGCCACCGGCGAGGTCGACGTGACCGTCGTCGTCGAACCCCGTCCGCTGCTCGTCTCCGTCGAGTTCGAAGGGGACAAGGCGCTCGTCGACAGCTATGTGTCCGGAATCTTCGGCGATTCCGACCCCCTGGAGGGCGTGAAGGTGGGCGAGCCCTTGGACCCCGCCGTGCTGCGTCGCGCCGAAGTCAAGCTGCAGGGCGAGCTCCGCAAGAAGCGTCCCTTCACCCTGCTGTCCTCACGCATCGTCCCGGTCAGCGGCGGCGTGAATGCCGTCGTCAGCGTGCGAGAGGGCGTCGAGCTCAAGGTTGACCGCGTGACCGTCGAGGGCGCCTCCGCGCTCAAGGAGTCCGACGTGGTCGCCGGGGCCGAGCTGACCGCGTCCACCTGGCGCTGGTGGAAGTTCTCCTGGCTGAGCGACGGCGGGCGTCTCAATCCCGACGAGTACCGCCGCGACACCCAGAAGGTGCGTGATTACTACCGTTCCCAGGGTTTCCTCGACGTCGAGGTCTCCGATTCAGACCCCCAGAAGTCCTGCGTGATCAAGGACGTCTCTGGCGGCTCCGGCTGGGTCGACGTGGTGATCCGCGTCAAGGAGGGCCGTCGTTATTCCGTGGGCGCCATCTCCATCGTCGGGAACCGACTCGGCGTCAATGACCCCGTCTTCTCCACCGAGAGCCTCCGCAAAATCATCGACCAGCCTTCGCTCCGCCGCGGCGCCCATCCCGAGTCCGTCGACCGGCTCGCCTCCTCCGACTGGTTCAACGCTGAGGCGGTGGAGGCGGCCGCGGAAAAGCTGCGCGAATACTACGGCCAGATGGGTTACCTCAACGCCCGCGTCGACGTCGCGCGCCGTCCGAACCTCGAGACCGGGGCGATCGACCTCGCCTTCACGCTCGAGGAGGGGCCGCGCTTCACCGTCCGGGCCCTCGAGATTCAGGGCAACACCAAGACCCGCTCCACGGTCATCGCCCGCGAGCTGGCGCTCTCGCCCGGGGAGGTCTTCGACCTCGCCCGCATGCGCGTGTCGGAAGCCCGTCTTCGCAACACGCAGTTCTTCGAGGAGGTCCGCGTCGCGCCCGTCCCCACCAGCGTGCCGGGCCAGAGCGACCTGCGCGTCACCGTCAAGGAGGGGCCCACCGGCCAGGTGAGCTTCGGGGCCGGTTATAGCACGGTCGAGGAGCTCGTCGGTTTCGTGGAGTATTCGGAGGGCAACTTCGACTTCTCCAATCCCGACGGCTGGTGGCGCGGCGGCGGACAGAAGTTCAGGCTGCGCGTCTCGGCCGGCAACCTCTCGAACTCCCTCGAGCATTCCTTCGAGGAGCCCGCGGTCTGGGATCGCGATCTCGCCGCAGGCTACAGCCTCTACCGTCGCTTCAGCGGCTTCCGCTCGTCCGCGTATGACGTCATCACGCAGGGGGCCGGCGTCTACGTGCGCCGTCGCGTGCTCCCGACCGTCGAGGCCCGGCTGGGCTACGACCTCCGCCGCGTGCAGGTCGACAACGTCGCCGCGTCCGCACCTGCCTCCGTCCAGGCCGAGAGCGGCAACCCCAAGACCATCTCCGGGGTCACGCTCTCCCTCGTGCACGACACCCGTGACGCCATCAATTTCCCGACCCGGGGGGAGCGCGTCTCCCTCACCGAGGAGCTCGCCGGCAACGGCATCGGCGGCGACGTCGATTACCTGAAGTCCGAACTCCGCGCGGGCAAGTGGTTCCTCGTCTCCCGTCAGGCCGAGCAGACCGTGAGCGTCATCGGCCGGGTCGGCCTGCTCACCGGGGCGAGTTCGACGCTGCCTTTCTATGAGAGGTTCTACCTCGGCGGCGCCTATGACATGCGCGGGTTCGACTTCAATCAGGTGGGCGAGCTCTCCACCTTCGAAGGGGCCGGCTATGAGCCGGTCGGCGGTCTCTCCTACGGCTACTTCAGTGCCGAGTACACGATCAAGGTCGCGGAGAATTTCCGCCTCGCCGCCTTTTACGACCACGGCGTGGTCAATTCGTCCGAGGGCGACCTGTCGCTGTCCGGGGCCAACTCCGATTGGGGGCTCGGCGCCCGCATCCTCCTGGGCGGAGCCGTCATGAGGCTGGACTTCGGCTTCCCCATCCAGGCCACTTCCGATCCCGCGACCGGGCAGACGGTCAATGACACCGGCATGCGTTTCAATTTCAGCTTCGGCACGGTGTTTTGATTGCCAACCGCCCGACCCGGACGCTTTCATAGCCCATCATGAAGACCCTGACCGCATTCATCCTCCTGGCCATGGCGCCGGCCTTCGCCGCCGCCCCCAACGTCGGCGTCGTCGACGTCGCCGAGGTCATGACCAAGTACAACAAGGCCATCGAGACCAAGGCCGGCATCGACAAGTCCGTCCAGACGACCCGCGAAGCCGTCGCCGAACGCGAGAAGGAGCTGCAGTCCCTGCGCGCCGACCTGGAGAGCACCGTCAAGCGCTCCCAGGATCCGATACTCAACGAAGCCGGCAAGCGCTCCCTCCAGTCCGAGGCCCAGATCAAGCAGGGAGCCTTCCAGCAGCGTCAGAACGAGTACGTGCAGTTCGTCCAGTCCGCCCAGGGCACCATCCAGCAGCGCGTCCAGGAGATGGAGCGTCAGGTCGTGGCCGACGTGCGCGTCCAGGCCGAGAAGATCGCCAAGGACAAGGGGCTTCAGCTCGTGATTCCCAAGGCCGTGACGTTCTTCAACGACGGGTCGCTCGACATCACCGCCGACGTCATCAAGGCCCTGAACGACGCCTACAAGTCCGCCGCTCCGGCGCCTGCTCCCGCGGCGCCCGCCGCCAAGTGACCCTCGCGCCCCTGACCATCAGGGGCGCCTGATTTAGGGACATGTCCGTCTCCTTCCACCTCGACGAACTCGCCCGTCACGTGGGCGCGGCTTCGGTGGACGGCGGGCGCACCCGGCCGGTCACCGGCGTATCCTCCCTGTCCGAGGCCGGCCCCGATGACCTTTCCTTCCTCGGCAATCCGAAGTACGCCTCCGAGGTCGCGGGATCCCGCGCCGGAGTCATCCTCGTCCCCAAGGCCTTCGAGGGCCGCCCCTCGGAGGGGCAGGTCTTCCTGCGTGTCGACAATCCGTCTTACGCGCTGGCCCTCCTGTGCTCGGTGATCGAGTCCGCGCTCTGGCCCCGCCCTGCGCCCGGCGTGCATCCTTCCGCCGTGATTTCACCCGGCGCCGACGTCTCCCCGGCGGCCCATGTCGGCCCTCTGTGCGTCATCGGCGAGGGCGCCCGTCTCGGGCCGGACGTCGTGCTTGAGGCAGCCGTCCACGTCGGGCGCCATGCCACAATCGGCCAGGGTTCATGGCTGAAGTCCGGCGCACGCGTCGGAGACTACTGCGTGGTCGGCTCCCGATGCCGTCTGCAGCCCGGCGTCGTCATCGGGTCGGAAGGATTCGGCTACGAACCCGTGGGAGAGGACATCCGTCGCGTTCCGCAGGTCGGCATCGTCGTGCTGGAGGACGACGTCGAAGTGGGGGCCAACTCGACGCTCGACCGCGCCCGGTTCAGCCGGACCGTGGTGGGCAGGGGCACCAAGATCGACAATCTCGTCCAGATCGCTCACAACGTCCGCATCGGGTCGCAGTGCATGATCGCCGCCCAGACCGGCATCGCGGGCAGCACCGTCATCGGTGACCGCTGCGTGCTGGGCGGTCAGTCCGGCGTCGGCGGCCATCTGGTCGTCGGGGACCGGGTCAGGGTGGGGGCTCAGTCCGGCGTCCTGGAGGACGTCCCCGCCGACGCCTTCGTCAACGGCACGCCGGCCTGCCCCCTGGGCCTGGAGCGGCGCGTCGTGGTGCTCTCGCGCCGGCTCCCCGACCTGTTCAAAAAGGTTGATTCGCTGGCCGCGGCCTTGGACGCTCTCGCCAAGGACGCACGATGACTCTGCCCGCCATGAAGGTCTTCTCAGGCAACGCCAACCCCGGCCTGGCCCGAGAGATCTGCGAGCACCTCGGCGCGCCGCTCGGTTCCGCCACCGTCAACCGGTTCCCCGACGGCGAGACCTTCGTCCAGATCAACGAGAACATCCGCGGCACGGACGTCTTCGTGGTGCAGCCCACCTGCGCCCCGGCCAACGACCGGATCATGGAGCTGCTCATCATGATCGACGCCATGCGTCGCGCCTCCGCCGCGCGCATCACGGCCGTCATCCCGTTCTTCGGCTACGCCCGGCAGGATCGCAAGGACAAGCCCCGCGTGCCCATCACGGCCAAGCTCGTCGCCAACCTGCTGACCGCGGCCGGCGCCAGCCGCGTGCTCACGGTCGACCTGCACGCGCAGCAGATCCAGGGCTTCT
>JBJTTY010000106.1:0-6054 GCA_046080425.1 Verrucomicrobiota bacterium | reverse complement strand
CGGTCTTGACCACGTTGTGCAGCCGGTAGCGCTCCGGCTCACGCACCGACTCACCGACGTTAGCCAGCGCGGCCAGATGGAAGGCCGCCGCGATGTCATGCCCGCGGACCGCGGAACGGAGCGCCTCCGCATCGGCCATGTCGGCGCGGATGAGCGGCGTGCCGACCGGCACCGATTCCGCATGCCCCAGCGACAGGTCGTCGAGCACGACCGGGCGGTGCCCCGCGGCCAGCAGGCGGCGGACGCAATGGGAGCCGATGTAGCCGGCGCCGCCCACCACGAGCACGTTCATCGGGCCGAGGATGGGCCCGCCCCCCGATGGGAGCAAGCGGGGACAGGCGGCCATCCAAACCTTGCCAGCGCGGGCCGCAGCCGCCTATCTCCAGACGTCCATGGACGCGACGCCCGGCACCTACGACTTCACCGCCTTCGAACGCCGCTGGCAGGAACGCTGGCTGGCCGAGGGAACCTTCCGCGCCGAGCCCGCCTCCTGCGGCAAGCCGAAGTACTACGTCCTAGACATGTTCCCCTACCCTTCCGGGGCCGGCCTGCACATCGGGCACCCCGAGGGCTACACCGCCTCCGACATCCTCGCCCGCTACAAGAAGGCGAAGGGGTTCAACGTCCTGCACCCCATGGGCTGGGACGCCTTCGGCCTGCCCGCCGAGCAACATGCCATCGCCACCGGCGAGCATCCCGCCGTGCAGACCCGGCGCAACATCGACAACTTCCGGCGACAGCTCCGCATGCTCGGCTTCGCGATCGACTGGGACCGCGAGTTCTCGACCACCGACGAGGACTACTTCCGCTGGACCCAGTGGATCTTCCTCCAGCTGCTCAAGCACGGCCTCGCGTACGTCTCCGAGAAGCCCGTGTGGTTCTGCCCCGCCCTCGGCACCGTCCTGGCCAACGAGGAGGTGCTCAACACACCCGAGGGACCCCGCTCCGAACGCGGCAGCCATCCCGTCGAGCGCCGTCCGATCCGCCAGTGGGTGCTGCGCATCACGGCTTACGCCGACAAGCTGATCGGCGGACTCGACGCGCTCGACTGGCCCGACTCGACGAAGCGCCTGCAGCGCAACTGGATCGGCCGCTCCGAAGGCGCCGAGGTCACCTTCCGGCTCGAAGGCCATGAGGCGTCCCTGACGGTCTTCACCACCCGGCCGGACACCCTGCATGGCGCCACCTACATGGTCATCGCGCCCGAGCATCCCCTGCTCGCGAAGATCACCGCCGCCGACCGCCGCCGCGAAGTGGAGGCTTACGTCGCCGCCGTCCGGAACAAGTCCGACCTCGAGCGCACCGACCTCGCGGACAAGAAGAAGACGGGCGTCTTCACCGGCGCGCACGCCATCAACCCCGTGAACGGCGCCAGCATCCCCGTGTGGACCGCCGACTACGTGCTGATGAGCTACGGCACCGGCGCCATCATGGCCGTGCCCGCGCACGACGAGCGCGACTGGGAGTTCGCCCAGCAGTTCGGACTCCCCATCAGGCAGGTCGTCGGCGCCCCCGAGGGCTTCGACATCCGCAAGGAGGCCTGGACCGGCGACGGCCCGCTCGTGAACTCTCCCGGACTCGAGGGGTTGCCCGTCGAGGAGGCCAAGCGCAAGATCACCGCCCAGCTGTCAGGCAAGGGCCAGGGGCGCGCCGCGGTGAACTACAAGCTGCGCGACTGGCTCTTCTCCCGTCAGCGCTACTGGGGCGAGCCCTTCCCCGTCCTCTGGGTCTCCCGCGAGGACTACGCCCGCATCCCGGCCGACTCCAAACTGCGCGAATTCCTGCCTGCCGATCCCGTGACCTGCATGCTCGAGGGCAAGGAAGCGTGCGCCGTTCCGCTGCCGGCGACCAAGCTGCCCCTCACCCTGCCCGAAGTTAAGTCCTACCAGCCCTCGCCCACCGGCGACTCCCCCCTGTCGAAGGCGACCGAGTGGGTGGACGTGTGGGTCGACCTCGCCACCGGCGAGACCGCTTCGCGTTCCGCGGCCCGGCCCGGCGACCGCTGGGCGGCGGCCTCGCGTGAGACCAACACCATGCCGCAGTGGGCGGGCTCCTGCTGGTATCACCTGCGCTACCTCGACCCCCGGAACCGCGACGGCGTAGCGTCCAAGGAAGCCCTGACCTACTGGGGCAGCCCCGATTTCTACATCGGCGGCGCCGAGCACGCCGTCCTGCACCTCCTTTACGCCCGCTTCTGGCATCGCTTCCTGCACGACATCGGCGTCCTGCCCGAGCCCGAGCCCTTCCGACGCCTCTTCCACCAGGGCCTGATCCTGGGCGAGGACGGCGAGAAGATGTCGAAGAGCCGGGGCAACGTCGTGAACCCTGACACCATCGTCAAGGAGCACGGCGCCGACGCCCTGCGCATGTACCTCATGTTCCTCGGCCCCCTCGAGGCGTCGAAGCCCTGGAGCTCGGAAGGCATCACCGGCGTCAGCCGCTTCCTCAGGCGACTGTGGCGGCTGGCCGTCGACGAGCAGACCGGCGGGCCTTCCGCGCGTCTCGCTTCGGGCGCCGCGGAGTCGGAGGACTTCGTGCGCGAGCTGCACCGAACCATCCGCAAGGTCGGCGAGGACGTCGAGACCCTGCAGTTCAACACCGCCATCTCGCAGATGATGATCCTGATGAACGCCGCGGAGAAGTCCGCCGGCGTCTCCAGGGATTCCCTCGAGGCCTTCGTCAGGATCGCGGCGCCCTTCGCCCCGCACCTCTGCGAGGAGATCTGGTCGCGCCTCGGGCACCGGGGCGGCGTCGCCGCGGCCGGCTGGCCGTCCTTCGATCCCGCCAAGCTCGTCGAGTCCACCGTTGAGATCGTCTTCCAGGTCAACGGCAAGGTGCGCGGCACCGGCAAGATGGCCAAGGAGGCGTCGAAGGACGAACTTCTGGCCGCCTGCCGCGCCCATCCCGACGTGCAGAAGTTCACGGCGGGCAAGCCCGTGGTGAAGGAGATCGTCGTTCCCGGGAAGCTCGTGAACATCGTCGTCGCCGGCTGAGCGAAAGAACGCGCACCAAGAGAAAGGGCCCCGCGCGGGGCCCTTTCTCTTGGTGCGCGTTCTTTCGCTCAGCCGGCGACGACGATGTTCACGAGCTTCCCGGGAACGACGATCTCCTTCACCACGGGCTTGCCCGCCGTGAACTTCTGCACGTCGGGATGGGCGCGGCAGGCGGCCAGAAGTTCGTCCTTCGACGCCTCCTTGGCCATCTTGCCGGTGCCGCGCACCTTGCCGTTGACCTGGAAGACGATCTCAACGGTGGACTCGACGAGCTTGGCGGGATCGAAGGACGGCCAGCCGGCCGCGGCGACGCCGCCCCGGTGCCCGAGGCGCGACCAGATCTCCTCGCAGAGGTGCGGGGCGAAGGGCGCCGCGATCCTGACGAAGGCCTCGAGGGAATCCCTGGAGACGCCGGCGGACTTCTCCGCGGCGTTCATCAGGATCATCATCTGCGAGATGGCGGTGTTGAACTGCAGGGTCTCGACGTCCTCGCCGACCTTGCGGATGGTTCGGTGCAGCTCGCGCACGAAGTCCTCCGACTCCGCGGCGCCCGAAGCGAGACGCGCGGAAGGCCCGCCGGTCTGCTCGTCGACGGCCAGCCGCCACAGTCGCCTGAGGAAGCGGCTGACGCCGGTGATGCCTTCCGAGCTCCAGGGCTTCGACGCCTCGAGGGGGCCGAGGAACATGAGGTACATGCGCAGGGCGTCGGCGCCGTGCTCCTTGACGATGGTGTCAGGGTTCACGACGTTGCCCCGGCTCTTCGACATCTTCTCGCCGTCCTCGCCCAGGATCAGGCCCTGGTGGAAGAGGCGTCGGAAGGGCTCGGGCTCGGGCAGGACGCCGATGTCGTGCAGGAAGCGATGCCAGAAGCGGGCGTAAAGGAGGTGCAGGACGGCGTGCTCGGCGCCGCCGATGTAGAAATCGGGGCTGCCCCAGTAGGTCAGGGCTTCCTTGGACGCTACGCCGTCGCGGTTCCGGGGGTCGAGGTAGCGCAGGTGATACCAGCAGGAGCCCGCCCACTGCGGCATGGTGTTGGTCTCACGCGAGGCCGCCGCCCAGCGGTCGCCGGGCCGGGCCGCGGAACGCGAAGCGGTCTCGCCGGTGGCGAGGTCGACCCACACGTCCACCCACTCGGTCGCCTTCGACAGGGGGGAGTCGCCGGTGGGCGAGGGCTGGTAGGACTTAACTTCGGGCAGGGTGAGGGGCAGCTTGGTCGCCGGCAGCGGAACGGCGCACGCTTCCTTGCCCTCGAGCATGCAGGTCACGGGATCGGCAGGCAGGAATTCGCGCAGTTTGGAGTCGGCCGGGATGCGGGCGTAGTCCTCGCGGGAGACCCAGAGGACGGGGAAGGGCTCGCCCCAGTAGCGCTGACGGGAGAAGAGCCAGTCGCGCAGCTTGTAGTTCACCGCGGCGCGCCCCTGGCCCTTGCCTGACAGCTGGGCGGTGATCTTGCGCTTGGCCTCCTCGACGGGCAACCCCTCGAGTCCGGGAGAGTTCACGAGCGGGCCGTCGCCGGTCCAGGCCTCCTTGCGGATGTCGAAGCCCTCGGGGGCGCCGACGACCTGCCTGATGGGGAGTCCGAACTGCTGGGCGAACTCCCAGTCGCGCTCGTCGTGCGCGGGCACGGCCATGATGGCGCCGGTGCCGTAGCTCATCAGCACGTAGTCGGCGGTCCACACGGGGATGCTGGCGCCGTTCACGGGGTTGATGGCGTGCGCGCCGGTGAAGACGCCCGTCTTCTTCTTGTCCGCGAGGTCGGTGCGCTCGAGGTCGGACTTGTTCCGGACGGCGGCGACGTAAGCCTCCACTTCGCGGCGGCGGTCGGCGGCGGTGATCTTCGCGAGCAGGGGATGCTCGGGCGCGATGACCATGTAGGTGGCGCCATGCAGGGTGTCCGGCCGGGTGGTGAAGACCGTCAGGGACGCCTCATGGCCTTCGAGCCGGAAGGTGACCTCGGCGCCTTCGGAGCGGCCGATCCAGTTGCGCTGCAGGCGCTTCGTCGAGTCGGGCCAGTCGAGCGCGTCGAGTCCGCCGATCAGCTTGTCGGCGTAAGCCGTGATGCGCAGCACCCACTGGCGGATCGGACGGCGCTCGACGGGATGGCTGCCGCGTTCGGAGCGGGGTCCCTCGGGTGTGTTGAGCACCTCCTCGTTGGCCAGGACGGTGCCGAGGGCGGGGCAGAACCACACGGGCTTCTCGGAGACGTACGCGAGGCCGTGCTTGAGCAGCTGGAGGAAGATCCACTGGGTCCAGCGGAAGTAGTCCTCGTCGGTGGTCGAGAACTCGCGGTCCCAGTCGATCGCGAAGCCGAGCATGCGGAGCTGTCGCCGGAAGTTGTCGATGTTGCGCCGGGTCTGCACGGCGGGATGCTCGCCGGTGGCGATGGCATGTTGCTCGGCGGGCAGGCCGAAGGCGTCCCAGCCCATGGGGTGCAGGACGTTGAACCCCTTCGCCTTCTTGTAGCGGGCGAGGATGTCGGAGGCGGTGTAGCCCTCGGGGTGCCCGATGTGCAGGCCGGCCCCGGAAGGGTAGGGGAACATGTCTAGGACGTAGTACTTCGGCTTGCCGCAGGAGGCGGGCTCGGCGCGGAAGGTTCCCTCGGCCAGCCAGCGTTCCTGCCAGCGGCGTTCGAAGGCGGTGAAGTCGTAGGTGCCGGGCGTCGCGTCCATGGACGTCTGGAGATAGGCGGCTGCGGCCCGCGCTGGCAAGGTTTGGATGGCCGCCTGTCCCCGCTTGCTCCCATCGGGGGGCGGGCCCATCCTCGGCCCGATGAACGTGCTCGTGGTGGGCGGCGCCGGCTACATCGGCTCCCATTGCGTCCGCCGCCTGCTGGCCGCGGGGCACCGCCCGGTCGTGCTCGACGACCTGTCGCTGGGGCATGCGGAATCGGTGCCGGTCGGCACGCCGCTCATCCGCGCCGACATGGCCGATGCGGAGGCGCTCCGTTCCGCGGTCCGCGGGCATGACATCGCGGCGGCCTTCCATCTGGCCGCGCTGGCTAACGTCGGTGAGTCGGTGCGTGAGCCGGAGCGCTACCGGCTGCACAACGTGGTCAAGACCG
>JBJTTY010000105.1:0-3461 GCA_046080425.1 Verrucomicrobiota bacterium | reverse complement strand
GGCATTGCCCGCAAGTCGGGCGGCGTCTCCGCCAGGATCGACGTGCGCATTCCGTTTCGCCCCGGATCCACGGTGCATCTGCGCTGCCGTCGCGGGCTGGAGTCCTTCGTGGCCGAAGAGACGGCCGGTTCGCCCTTCAAGGTGCGGGAGGTGAGGGCGGGGTGCGTCATCGCCGACGTCACGCGGGAGTTCAGTCTGGCGGAGGCCCATGCGCTCAGGTGTTTCGACACCCTGTCCTTCCCCCTCGGCGTCATCCGGAATCCGGGCTCGCCGTCGGCCGTGGATGAACTGGGAGCCCTCATCGCCTCCGCGAGTTCGGTCCGTCTGATGGAACAGCTCTCCGAGGGCGCTCCCAGATACCGTCTTTCGTTGGACGGAGCTTCCGCCAAGGTCATCGACCGTATCGCTGAGCGGGCCTACGCCCTGGCTCCCTCCGTCCTGAACGACCCGAAGTCGGCCGCCTGGACCATCGATGTCATAAGTTCTCCCCTGGGCGCAGGAGTCGAACTGCGTCCGCGCGTCTCGCCCGATCCGCGGATGCATTACCGCACCGCCGCCGTCGACGCCGCGTCGCATCCGCCGCTGGCGGCCTGCCTCGCCAGGGTTTCGCTCGGTGCCGATGCGGAGGTCATCTGGGATCCCTTCTGTGGCTCCGGTCTCGAGCTCGTCGAGCGGGCCATACTCGGCGGCGTGCGTCGCGCCGTCGGAACCGACATCGACCCTGCGGCCGTCGCGCTCGCCCGAGTGAACTTCGAAGCGGCCGCTGTCAGAGACGTCACCGGCGAGTTCATCGCCTGCGATTTTCGGGAGGCCCCGCAGAAGGCGGGACTCGGCCGCGGCTCGGTCTCCTTGGTGATTTCCAATCCGCCCCTGGGACGTCGCGTCCGCGTGCCGAATCTCCATGGACTCTTCGCCGACCTCTTCAAGGTTTCGGCCGAGGTGCTCAGGCCCGGTGGGCTGCTCGTGTTCGTGAATCCTCTCCGCCTCGAGCCCGAGGGGCTTCCGCTCCGGCTGGAGCATCGGCGCACGGTGGACTTGGGCGGCTACGACTGCCGTCTCGAGGTCTACAGGCGGGTCTGAGCGGGCACAAAGGACCATCCCGTCCCCGTGAGGGGACGGGCTGCCGTTCAGATGGTGGAGGTGGTGGGAGTCGAACCCACGTCTTCCGGCCCTTACGTCGTAACTTCTACACGCTTAGCCTCGCCTTTGATCTCGGCCGCATTGGGGGACGGGCGCCCGTGCGGCCTATCTGTCTTCTCGCTTACCCCGGAGATGTCAGTCAGAGGAGGGGTTCACCCGCATTGACCGAGCTGATCCTGGGCCGCGGGCGGGCTCAGGGGCTCGTCGCTGTGATTAGGCAGCGAGCGCGAGAACGTTGTCGTTCTCGAACGTGATGGTGTTTTTGGCAGTTGTACTGCGCCGGTCGGATTTAGGAGGGGACTGGCGTCCTCCGCGTGCCGTCGCGATATCTTGGCTGGAATCGAATCCGGAACACCCCCGAAATGGATACGTCGGTCTCTCTCGGGGAGGACTGAGAATGAACTGAAGTCATATTGTCCGGATATGGGACGGAGTCAAGGGCCGGGGAGCCGCCGACGGGGTCCTTTTGTTCTTCCCAATCGGGCCGTCGTCAGGTCGTCTGGAGCCGTGGACCTATTCTCTCCCGAACTGGGCATGGCCTTGGCCGGACTGGGCGCCCTGATCCTGCTGGGCTGGTTCCTCGCAAGCCGGGGCTGGATCGGACCGCAGGCCCGACAGCCCATCATGAGGCTGATCATCTGGGTGTTCTTCCCCGCGATGATCTTCGACCGCGTGAGCCGCAATCCGCTCATCGCTTCCGGCGGTCAGGCGATGCTCTACCTCGGCGCCGGCTTCCTGCTCATCCTGACCGGCTACGCCGTGGCGACGGCGGTGGGGGCGCTTTCCGGGATTCCTGCCGGAGTTCGGCGCAGGACCTTCGCCTTCTCCGCCGGCGTGAACAATTTCGGTTACCTGGGAATACCGGTCACGGCCGCGCTCTTTGATCGGGACGTCGTCGGCGTGCTGCTGGTGCACAACGTCGGCGTCGAGGCCGCGGTCTGGACCGTGGGCATCGCGATGCTTTCGGGGAGTTCCATGCGCAAGGGCATGGCCAATCTCCTTCAGCCCATGACCGTCGCCCTGTTCGTCGCTCTCGCCGTCAACCTTTCCGGGCTGGGCGCGACCCGGTCCGTGGAATTTCTCTGCCAGGTGCTCCACCCCGTCGGTGACTGCGCCATCCCCGTCGGGACGCTGCTGAGCGGCATCTACCTGCATGAGCTGCTCGGCGGCTTCAGCCTTCGGGAGGACCTGCGGGTCAGCCTAGGCGTCATCGTCGTCCGTTGGCTCGTCATGCCGCCGCTCGTTCTCGGCGCCGTGGCCTGTTGCGTGTCCGACCTTCCCCTGCGCCAGGTCATGCTGGTGCAGGCGGCGATGCCCTGCGGCATCTTTACCTTCCTGATCGTCGACCTCTTCAAGGGGGATGCGATGCTTTCGCTCCGTTGTTCGGCCGTCACCATGGCCCTCTGCGCGGTCGTGACCCCGCTCTGGCTCAAGGTCGGAAGGGTACTGTTGCACTTCTGAGTCATGCGCTACGACTTCATCATCGTCGGCCAAGGGCTCGCCGGATCGCTCCTCGCCGCATCCCTGCGTCGTCGCGGTCTGCGCCCCGTGGTGGTGGATGACGGCTGGAAGACCTCGGCCTCCAAGGTCGCGGCCGGACTGATGACCCCGCTGACCGGCCGACGTTTCACCCTCACACCCGAATATCCCCGGCTTTTCAGCGTAGCCTCACGCGTGCTCGGCCAGGAGGGCGTGCTGCGCCCGATGCAGGTGTACCGGGCGTTCGTGGACGATGAGCAGCGTCGGCGGGGCCTCTCCAGGTCGGAGGATCCGTCCTGCGCGCCGTTCGTCGTGCGCAGCACCGAGGGGCGGGGTTCGCTGCACCCGGATCTGGACGACCCTCTGGGGGGAGTGCTCATGCAGGGGGCGTG
Organism: Verrucomicrobiota bacterium; assembly: GCA_046080425.1. Taxonomy (GTDB): domain Bacteria; phylum Verrucomicrobiota; class Verrucomicrobiia; order Opitutales; family UBA953; genus UBA953. The sequence goes on along the minus strand of JBJTTY010000105.1, from coordinate 450 downwards.
GACCGACCTGCCTGCGCTGCTGTCACGGCATCGTGAAAGCCTGAAGCAGGACGGACTTCTGATCGAGGACCGGCTTCATCATGACGACGTTTCCGTCTCCGTCGCAGGCGTCCTTTGGAAGGGGCTCGCCGCCCGTGGCATCGTCTACTGCGACGGCTATCGTTCGGCGGTATCCGGACCTTTCAAGCGACTTGGCTGGCAGCCGGCCAAGGGAGAGGCGCTGACCCTGTCTTCCGACGCGCCCGTCCCGCCGTTCGTGCTCAATCGCGAGGGCTGGGCCATTCCCCAGGGCGAAGGCGTCTGGCGCACGGGGACGAACTGGGAGTGGGCGGCGCTCGACGAATCCGTCTCAGTCGTCCAGAGGGACAAGCTCATCGGTCGATTCCGGGGGTTCTTCCGGTCCCCCGTCTCGGTCGAGGTCTTGGAACAGCGGGCGGGCGTCAGGCCATG
>JBJTTY010000104.1:0-15000 GCA_046080425.1 Verrucomicrobiota bacterium | reverse complement strand
CTACACCCTGCGCGACGAGTCCAACCACATCGACCTCTTCCGCAACCTCCTCGCCGAGCTCGTCAAGGAGAACCCCGACGTCTGGACGCCCGCCTTCAAGGAGGAGCTCCGCCAGCTCATGGCCACCGCCGTGGCGCTCGAGAAGGACTTCATCCGCGACTGCCTGCCAGTCAACGGACTCGGCCTCTCCGCCAAGGAGTTCGAGCAGTACATCGACTACATCGCCGACCGCCGTCTCCGCAACTGTGGCCTCGATCCGCTCGTCGCAGAGACCGTCAATCCTTTCTCCTGGCTGTCCGAGATGATGGACCTCAAGAAGGAACAGAACTTCTTCGAGGGCCGCGTGACCGAATACCAGAAGCAGGGCGCCCTCGGCACCGTCTCCGACGACGAGCTCTGATCCGCCCCGAGCCAGCCTTCCGACGTCACCCCCTCCGCGTCGAAGGCTGGCACGATTCCTGTTCTCACCCCCCATCCTACACTCCTCTCCCTTCCTGCCGGCGCCCCTTCGCGGCGCCATCTCCCTCCTTTCTCCCCTCCCTTTCCACCGATCCTTCCATGAAATCCGAACTCCCTTTCTTCCGCACCGACCTCGCCCTCAAGAACGCCGTCCGCGCGCCCGCCGACTCCAAGCCCCGCTTCAACTGGCGTGAGTCGCTCCCGGGCGGCCTGGGCGACCACGGCGAGCGCGTCGCCGACCTCGTCGGCCAGGCCCTCACCGACCTGCTGGTCTCACGCGAGGAGAAGGACATCTACAACGAGCAGAACCGCCTCTTCGTCGCCGCCATCGCCTGCGACGTCGCCCAGAAGCTCACCCAGCTCGGCGCTCGCGTGAGCGAGGCCCGCATCCGCCAGGTCGTCGAGGAGGCCCTCGTGCGCGCCGGCCGCCACGAGGTGGCCAAGGCCATGCTGTTCTCCGACGAGCGCGCCGGCGACGGCGACGAGCCGCCCGCCGTGGCCACCCGCCTCGTCCGGCGCAACGGCCAGTTCGTGCCGTGGATCCCTTCCAAGATCGAGGTCGCCGTCCGCAAGGCCTTCCTCTCCCTTGACCGCGACTCCGCTCCCGCCGCCATGGTCGCGGCCGCCGTCACCCGCAAGGTCGCCGAGTCGGGGTTCACCGCCATCGGCATCGAGGAGGTGCAGGACCTCGTCCAGGACGAGCTCATGCGCCAGGGCCACTTCAAGGTGGCCGAGGCCTACATCCTCTACCGCGCCTACCGCGCGCGCATCCGCGAGGAGGCCGCCGCCGCCCCCGCCCCGGTCGACGACCGTCAGGACGCGCTGGTGCTCGTCAAGCAGGCCGACGGTTCGACCTTCCTCTGGGACGGCGAGGACCTGCGTCGCCGCATCGCCTTCGCCGCCAGCGGGCTGGAACTCTCCAAGGACGCCAAGGAGATCGAGGTCGACCTCCGCCGGGGCCTCTTCAACGAGATCACCGAGTCCGACCTGCGCAAGACCATCGAGCTCAACGCCAAGACGCTCGTGGAGGCCGACGGGGACTTCGCCAAGTTCGCGGCCCGCGTCGGGCTCACCTACATCTACGAGGAGGTCCTCGGGTGGGACATCGTGCGCGACGGCGTCGCGCAGCTCAAGGAGTTCCACCGCGCCAAGTTCGCCGCCTACGTCGAGCGCGGCATCGCCATCGGCCGCCTCTCGCCCGACCTGCGCAAGTACGACCTCGCCCGTCTCGCCGAGGCCCTCGATCCCGCGGCCGACATGGAGTTCGAGTTCCTCGGCGTGCAGACGATGTACGACCGCTACCTCATCATCGACAAGACGGTGAAGCCCGCCCGCCGGCTCGAGACGCCCCAGTTCTTCTGGATGCGCGTCGCCATGGGGCTCTTCCTCCGTGAGGAGAAGGACCGCGAAGGCTGGGCCGTCCGCCTCCACGGGCTCTACAAGTCCCGCCGCTTCTGCAGCTCGACCCCGACGCTCTTCAACTCGGGCACGCTCCACAGCCAGCTGTCCTCCTGCTACCTCTACAAGGTCGACGACACCATCGAATCCATCATGCTGCGCGGCATCGCGGAGAACGCCTTCCTCTCCAAGTGGGCGGGCGGGCTCGGCGGCTCCTGGACCTCGGTCCGCGGCACGGGCTCCTACATCAAGGGGACCAACGGCGAATCCCAGGGCGTCATCCCCTTCCTCAAGCTCCACAACGACCAGCTGGTCGCGGTGAATCAAGGCGGCAAGCGCCGCGGCTCCGGCTGCGCCTACCTCGAGACGTGGCACAACGACGTCGAGGACTTCCTCGAGCTGCGCCGCAACACCGGCGACGACCGCCGCCGGACGCACGACATGAACACGGCCAACTGGATCCCGGACCTGTTCATGAAGCGCCTCAAGAACCGCCAGGACTGGACGCTCTTCCTCTCCAACGAGGTGCCCGACCTCCACGAGACCTTCGGCGCCGAGTTCGAGCGCCGCTACGAGGCCTACGAACGGCAGGCGCGCGACGGCAAGATCTTCGGCAAGGTCATCCCCGCCATCGAACTCTGGAAGAAGATGCTCGGCATGATCTTCGAGACCGGCCACCCGTGGATGACCTTCAAGGACCCCTGCAATGTCCGTTCGCCGCAGGACCACGTCGGGGTCATCCACTCCTCCAATCTCTGCACGGAAATCACGCTCAACACCGGCGTCGAGGAGACCGCGGTCTGCAACCTCGGCTCGGTGGTCCTCGACTCCCACCTGTGCGACGACGGCGCGATCGACCACGACCGGCTCCGCGAGACGGTCACGGTCGCGGTCCGCGCCCTGGACAACGTCATCGACATCAACTACTACCCGACCAAGGCGGCCGAGGTCTCCAACCTCCGCCACCGGCCGATCGGCATGGGCGTGATGGGCCTCCAGGACTGCCTCTACCGCAAAGGGATCTCGTTCGCCTCCGAGGCCGCGGTCGAGTTCAACGACGAGATCATGGAGGCGGTGGCCTTCTACGCCTACTCCACGTCCTCCGACCTCGCCGCCGAGCGCGGCGCCTACAGCTCCTACAAGGGGTCCAAGTGGGACCGCGGGCTGCTCCCCCAGGATACGGTGGACCTGCTCGAGAAGGAGCGCGGCGAGAAGATCGAGGTGCCCCGCGGCGGCCGCATGGACTGGACGCCGGTCCGCGAGAAGATCGCACGCCAGGGCATGCGCAACTCCAACGTGCTCGCCATCGCGCCCACCGCGACGATCTCCAACATCGTCGGCAGCTCGCCCTGCATCGAGCCGACCTACAAGAACCTCTTCGTGAAGAGCAACCTGTCCGGCGAGTTCACCGAACTCAACGGCTGGCTGGTGCGCGACCTCAAGAAGCTCGGGCTCTGGAGCGAGGACATGGTCAAGCAGCTGAAGTACTTCGACGGCGAGCTGAAGGACGTGCCCGGCATCCCTCAGGAGCTCAAGGACAAGTACCTGACGGCCTTCGGCATCGACTGCAAGTGGCTCATCGACGCCGCCGCCCGCCGCCAGAAGTGGATCGACCAAGCGCAGTCGCTCAACCTCTTCCTGCCGCGTCCCGACATCAAGGCGCTGTCCCACATGTACCAGTACGCCTGGCGCACGGGGCTCAAGACGACCTACTACCTCCGCACGCTCGGGGCTTCCAACATCGAGAAGGCCACGATCGACATCAAGCGCGAGCAGGCCGAGCCGAAGAAGAAGGAGTACACGGAGGCCGAGAAGGCCGCCTGCTCGATCGATGCGATGCGTAACGGCGGCACCTGCGAGGCCTGTCAGTGATCCTTCCCCGGAAGTCCCGAGTCCGTGAATCCGAGGGGCGGCCTTGAGGCCGCCCCTCCTGCGTCTCCGAACGCCGCACGGCGGCCGGAGACGCAGGGTCAGGACACCGTCGTGACCGCGCGCGGCGTGTCCACGCACCTGCCGGGCGTTCACCACCCAGCGAACGCTCCCAGGCGGCATGCGCGCTGTCGCCGCCTCGTTGCATCGGGTAGGGCTGACCGCCTCGGTCAGCCGCGGTTGAGCGGGGCGCTAAACCCCGGCCAAGGCACGTACGTCGAGCCGGGCGTCATCTTCCATCTTCCATCCTCCGTCCTCCATCCCCTATCTTCCCCTGCATGCCCGACCTATCCACCCTCGCCGGCACGGTACGCATCCTCTCCCGTGAGGAGGTCTTTTCGGAACTGGTGCGCAGGCTTGAGGCCCGTGCCGCCCGGGGACGCTTCACGGTCGGGCTCAGCGGAGGCTCCACGCCCAAGGCTTTCTACGCCTGGGCCGCCGCCAGCCGCCGTCTTTCCGACGCGGTCCTGACCCGGGCCGATTGGCACGTGAGCGATGAGCGCTGCGTCCCGCTGACGTCCGATGATTCCAACTTCGGCCACGCCGCGCGCGGGCTGCTCGATCCGCTCGGCGTCCCCGCCGCCCGGCGCTTCCCCTGGCCGGTGGACCTCGCGCCGGAGGAGGCCGTCGCCCACTACGCCGCCGCCCGCGCTCCCGGCGAGGCCTTCGATCTTTGCGTGCTGGGCCTCGGCGATGACGCGCACGTCGCCTCGCTGTGGCCCGGCTGCCCGCTCATCGGCCGGACGGAAGGACCGTCGTTCGCAGCCACGGAGTGGCCGGGCCGCGGCTGGCGTCTCACGGTCACCCGTCCCGGGCTCGCCCGTTGCGGCGAGATCCTCGTCCTGGTCAACGGAGCCTCCAAGGCGCAGGCGCTCAGGACCGTCTGTGAAGGCCCTCCCGACCCCTCCCGCTTCCCCGGACAGCTGCTGCGCGCAGTCGCTCCGAGGGTCACCTGGCTGGCTGACCCTCAGGCGGCTTCGGCGCTACGGGGCTGACTTTGGTCTCCGGCAGGGCGTTCGTCTCCGGTGAATGGTCCGTCACATTGTGGCGCAGCAGCGGACCGTCTTCCGCCTTGCCCGGCCCGAGGGTGAAGATGAACCGCTGTTCCGCGGCCAGTATGAGCGTGGTGGAGCTGTCATGGATCCATTTTCCCTGACGGTCGAGGTATTCGACCCGGTGGTTCACCTTCCTCCGTGACCGACCCTCGAGGGGATGCAGGACCGAGCGGCCGGGCGCGACCTCCACGAACTGCGAGCCGAGCCAGCAGCGCACCACGTTCTCGGAGAGATTGAGGAATCGCGTCGAGCCGACCGGCTGGCTGGTGAAGTCGACCGGCACCAGGTTCAGCCTCGCTCCCGAAGGCAGTCCTGGCGAGACAATCAGTGCGTGCCGGCCGCCCTCGGGGGGCACGATGAACCGCAGGGGCGAAAGCATCGGCACGCCGTCATCTCCCAGCAGCGTGAGGCTGCACTCCTCGCCGGCGGCCACCCTTATGGGCAGGCCGAGATGGCCGTCACGGACCTCGATTTCGACCGGAGCCGTTCGGCTGCCTTCCTGAATCAGCGCACGGACCGGAGGGCGGGCGATTCCGCTCACATGCAGCAGGGACTCAGCCCCCGCTTCGGTTGCCGCCAGCAGCAGCAGGGCTCCGAGTGCTATTCTCAACGAGAGGCCGCTTCTCCAGCCTTCGGCTTTCCTTTCATGGAAGCGGCCGGCGGGGTGACGTTCACCGGCGGCGGCAAGGGGGCGGGCGCGTCGACTTTGTTCTCCATGATGACGGAGTTGTGATAACGCTCTTCCAGCCGCGCCCCGGACCTTTCGATGACGAAATACATGAGCCTCGTGTTCGGGTAGAAGATCATGGTTGTGGACGTGATGAGCCTTGGTTCGGCCCCGGGTTCCGTCACGGCGAGGGAGAAGCGCGCGGGCTGACGTTTAGTGAACTGACCGGGGTAGCGCCCCCTTCCTCTGGGCGAAATCTGGACGAGCTTGTCTCCGATGGCCGCGTCAATCCTGGCGTTCGTGTAATTGACGATGAGGATGCTTCCGTAGGGGAATGACTGTTCGCTGAAGTCGAAGACCTGGGTCTGTGCGGCGAGTCCTGAGTTATCAGGGAACATGATCACGCCGAGGTCCGCGCCTTCATTCGGCACCGGCACCGAGGCGTAAGGCGTCCACGTCACGACGGGGTTCCCTTGCTTGTCCTTCTCCGTGGTGACGGTCTTTTTGGCGATGATTGCGACGGGCGGTCCGACATAGCTTGTCTTGACGGTGAGACCCATGGTGTCCGGATAGAAGCGCACCTGGTCCTTCTCCTGCAGGAGGGCGAGTTCCGGCGCCACGTCCGGAGTCTTCCACCACGCCAGCCGCAGGGTGGCCTTCCTGCCCTGCGGCTTCTCCTTCTCCTGTGGTTTTGTCTGGGCGACGAGGGTGATGACGCCGCAGAAGATGACTGCGGCAATCGGTCCGAGAGGTCTCATATCAGATTTCGTTGGGGCCTAGCCAGCGCATGGAGGTCGCCCTGAATCTGCGCCCGAAGATGCGGTTCACGTTGGCCTGGTCGGCGTTTCCGCCTGTCCCCAGTGGATTGCGCTCAAAGGATTCCACCAGCGGCTGGCCGTTGACGTAGCGTTCATTCGTTCCGCCTATCACAGCCGTCGAACGGTAGTCGAGCCTGCGTCGGTTGGGATCGTCTCCGTTGGCGCCGTTGGCGCCGGGAATCACGTACTGCATTCCGCGCTGGACCACCACTTCGATCCATGCCTTGCCGATGACCCGGCCTCCGCTGTCGAGCGCCTCGCCGTAGGCTCGGATGACGAATGTGTCGGACCGGGCGGTGAGATTTGGTCCGATCGCATTGAGCACGTCCATCTGGGTCACGAGTCCCGCTGCGCCGAGTGCGGAGGTGACGGCGCTTTTCGGCGGGCTGATTGGATTGCTCGGATTGTTCGCGCTCATCGAGCGGATGCCCGGGAAGCGGAGCTTGGGCTCGAACTTCGGGTAGCCGGTGCGCTCAACCCAAAAGCTGCCTGACGTGGCGTTGTTGGATTTGATGTCGTTGGGGTCGTACCAGTTGCTGCCCGGGACGGGCGCGTCGGGCGCGTCGAAGGTGCCGCCCGCCGCCGTGATGGCATTCGAGTTGATCCTGCGGCTGGCGTCGGAATCGGCGCCGGTCTTGTCAATCGCGGCCTGCAGTGCCCCTTTCAGGCCGTGGATTTCGCTGTTCACCAAGCGTCGGTTGATGAAGTCGGCTAGCGACATGAACGGGCCCCTTCCCCTGACTTCGGCCACCACGCGTTCCGCGAGCTCATCGACTTGCGCATCGGTGAGTTCGCGATGCTTCGTCCAGGGCTCGGATCCGTCGGTGCCGGTGCCGCCTATCGCCCTGGAGAACTTAGTAAGGGCGGAAGTGGTTCCGGTTCCGCTGGCAAGGTCTGGCAACGGAGTTCCCCGAAGGGCCCCGAGCACCGCCTTCCATGCGGACTTGGAGGTGGAGTTCACGTTGAATCCTCCGTTGTACAGGGAGTTCCTTGCCAAGTACTTCGGGTGGGGGAAATCGGTTTCTGTGAGGGCAAGGGCCGGGTCGACCAATGAGGTCACGAGGTTTGCCGCCGGCCGCCCGTCGGGGATGAAGGCCATGCGTTTGTTGGCCAGGGGATTGCTTCCGGCTTCCAATGCAGTCTTGAGCGCGGTGAACGTGGCCGCCGTCATGCCACTGGCCGTAAGGGCCGTCTCCTGGAGGGCGCGCACGGCGGGGTCGGTCGCCAGGTCGGGACCGCTTGGCCACCCGTTCGGAGCGTCGGAAGGGGAGTAGGAGCTGGCTGGAAGATTGAGGCCGCTGAAATAGAAGCCGTCCCATAGCGCGAGGTTCGAGGCGAAGGCATGGTCGACGCGGGGTGCCGTCCGATTTCTGACCGGCCTGGTTCCCATCGCCTTGGCTACGTAGCCGAGTTCGGGGACCGGTCCGCGGGCTTCGCCCGTGCTGCTTCCGTGCAGGGCGGAGAATTCCGGGGAGTTCTCCGTCGGGAAGACGTCCCGCGGGCCGGGCCAGTCGATGACCTTGGTCAGGTCTCCGATCCCGGGATGCGCGAATGAAGCGCCGACGGTCAGGTCGGCGTCGGTGCTGACTTCGGCGGTCGGCGTCGTCCCGAGCTGCGAAAGCGAGAGCAGCGGCCTGCGCGGCACGGGGAAGAGGATGACGGCCTCCTGGCCGTTCATGGCGTCGGTGACGCTCCGTCCCCAGTAGGCGTTCATGAAGTTGGAGGAGGTCGGGAACTGGGCTCGGGAAAGCGTGCCGTCCAAGGTGCGCTGCGATTGGATCCAGCCCAGCGGGGCGTGCGCCTTGCCGTCGTATCCGAAGAGCTGTGCCTGTTGCGCACGATGTCCGACGGTGAAAGGCGTCGTGGGAGCCTGCCGGATCTCCCCAGGCGTGCGCATGCGGTCCTGTGCGTTGCTCGCGCCTGAGTTTCCGAAGTCGGAGCTGTTCACGTTGCTGGGGTACCACCGGGCGGTGTCCCGGGTGGAGTCGGCCGCTCGACGGACGAAGTCGACCATGAACACGGGGGCCTTCTGCGTGCCGTAGGGGAGCGACATGGGTTCGCTCTTGTTGAGGGTGTTGGCCTTCTCTTGGGTCAGCTCGATCGGCTTCCCGGTCAGGTTGTTGTATTCGGGATCGGTCGGCACGGTCGAAGCGTAGGTGTTCCAGGAGCCCCTGATGTAATAATTTGGATCCGGCTGAGACCCGGGTCCGGTGTAGGCCTCGAGCCACTCGCGGTCCACTTGCACGTAGTAGACGTCGTCGCTGTTGGAGTTGCTGTACATCGGCCAGCCCGAACACATGGCCTGGAAGTTGAGCAGTAGGTCCTCGTCGACGAGGTTGAATCCGTTCACCGTCTCAGACCCCTCCCGATACTTGCGGATGAACCGGCTCGAGCCGAAACTGTCCGGCACGTAGGACGCCGGATTGTCGTCCGGCGTGCCGAACCAGCGGCGGTGGGTGTTGAGCTGCCTTCCGTCCACCGCCTGCTTGCCAATGAGGTAGAAGTTCCAGGTCTGGTTCCCGTGGGTGCCCGTCCTGCCGGTGCGGTATGCCGGCGCGACGTAGTTGACGAGCTGTGTAGGGGTTTCGGTCAGCGCCGGCTCTCCTTTGCGGATACCGGCAGAAATGACGGTCTTGCGGTCGACCACGATGGTCTCCCCTTCGGTGCCGATGACGCGCCCGTGATAAGGCAGCCAGCCGGTGTTGCGGACCAGGACTCGAAGGGTGCGTCGTCCAAGTTTGTTTTCAAGCGAGGCGATGGTGCCGTCCCAACCGGCGTTTTCATCGTCGGGATTGAACGGGTGGCTGGTGAAGGTCATCGCATCCCTCATCTTGCGTGCGTTGGCGGAGTCATGCAGCAGCTGCTGCAATCTCTCCGCATAGGTGGGGTCTGAGAGGCCTCCATTGTTCCAGGTGATTGGGACTTGGGGCGCAGGGAGGGCCGGAACGTAGTTCGCGAAGCTTCGGCAGTCATCGAAGTCCAAATTCCACAGGACGCGCTCGGAGAACGAATCACGTTCTCTTGTGCCGAGTCTCGCCCGCGCGTTGTGATACGGCGTCATCTTGTAGAAGACGCGGCTCTGGAGCTCGAATCCGGAATCGCCCGGGACGGAGACATTCTTGCCTCCGCTGTTGTCCAGGTCATTGGTGGATGGCGCGGTGGAGATGACCCTCACCTCTCCGGGATTCAGCTTTATCGTGCGCCCTCCGGAAGCAGTTCCATTCGCGCCTGCGACCACCCTGAACACGAAGGATCGATTGTCGACGTCACCCCCGCCAATCACCACGTCCCCGAGGTCCGCCGGGGAGCTGGGCGAAAGCGACTTCCGGTCGTTCCAGTTGCCCGTATAGAGGGCGTGGCGGCCGTTCCAAGGGTTGGCGATCACCTGGTCCTCGATCTTGTCCCATGTGACTCCCGCGGTTCGCTGCATCATCGACGTCCAATACTGGTACATCCTTTCGGTTGAGTAGTAGGAGCCGTAATCGAGGCGGAAGATGAATCGGAAGGGGTTGCTGCTGGCGTTGGAGACCATCGCGACGCCTTGGAATTCCATTGGGGCGTCATACGGGTTGTGCAGCACGATGATGGGGTCGACCGTGATGCCGAGCAACGAGCCGGTGCGCACGGCGGAGTAGACCGTGGAGAACCTCAGCACGGACGGCATGAACGAGGGGGACGTGGGCACGGTGCGGGTCGTCTGGTCCAATGCCGTGGGAATGCCCAGTTGCGACGTCGGCAAGTTGCCAATATTGTCTGCGACGAGTTGGACGGAGCCGTTGTTGGGCGATCTCACCCTCGGGACGTGGATGCCGGCGGAGGCGGTGAAGGTTGCTCCGGTCGTGTAGGTCGCCCCGCTGGTGGCCTGGGCATCAGTGTAGGGGATTTGCCTGCGACGTTCGGCTTGGAAGAGGGGCTGCACGTTCGAGTTAGCGAGGTTGTTGCGGTGGAAGTACCGGTTTTCGTCCACCTTGGATCCATCTGAATAGAAGCCGTCGGGGAACCATGACCTGACGTCAGCGGAATTGTATGCGTCTCCCTGCGTCCTGTCCTCGCGCCGCGTGGGCTGCATCCTGTTGCCCGTGGCGTAGGTCAGGGGCTCGACGCCTCTGGCGGCGAAGGAGGTCGCGTCGGTCATCGGGCCGATTCCGCGCAGGCCGCCTCCGGCCGCCGCCGTCTCCATCTCACGCTTGTAGGTGCGGTAGAAATTGCGATAGAGGTCCCAGGTCGGACCGCGGATGATGCGCCCCATGAGGTTGTCAGGGTCGTCAGGGAGCAATCCGCGCCAAGGGAGGGCGTCGTATTGCGGCGTACCGGTGGCGCTCACCCGCGTGGACTCGAGCCGGTTGGAGTTGAAGAATGCCGGTGACAGCGGGACTTCGTAGGCAAATCCCAGACGTTCGGGGGTCTCTCCGCCGTTGCGGTTGCGAATCTGGGTGAGGAGGGAGCTGAATGCGGTCGGTCCCACGTATCGGGCGGCCCACTCCGACGCACGCGGTGAGGCCGTCAGGAGCTGGGAGGGAGAGCCTAGCTTGTCGACGAGGTTGGGGCGGTTGAAGTCCAGGTCCGTCGGGCCCTGGGCTCCGTGGAAGAACGTCTGGGCGCGCTGGGCGACCGGCGTGGTCGTCGCCTTCTGCCCTGGGTAGACTTCCAGCGTCCGGAAGACTGAGTAGGGAAGCTCGAAGGCGGTCGAGAGGTCGGTCTTGGGGCCGCCGCTGTAGACGTCGGTGAGCGTGGAGAAGGAGTAGGTGGTGACGTCGGGCCAGAGGGCGCGGAGCGTGCTGCGCATCGTCTCGGCCGCCGCCGGCGATCCGCCGGACTGCAGCTGAGCCCAGAGGGCGACCTCCGCCGGCGTGTAGGCCCGGGCCAGCTGCAGCGACGCCGGGTTGGGAGCGGACTGGATGTCCGCGTTGCGCCAGTTCCTGAAATCGGTGGCGAACGAGGCCGGCACGCCCTGGGGATGTGAGATTCGGTTGTCGGCGGCGGTGGGCGAGCTCGTGACCGGAGGTGCGAGCTCCATGGCGCTCCGTTGGGCCGCGCTGGCGGTGAGGGCCCTTTCCCATTCGGTCAGGCCGGACATGGGGGCTCCGGCCGGGGTGTGGGCAAAGGCGTCAGGCAGATTGACCTTCGCCTTGATGCCCTCGTCGCCGATCCAGAAGGCGAAACGGCCGTTGGGCGCCGAGGTCGTGCGGGAAGCCGCGTCGCGGTAGGCTCCAGGCAGTGGCAGCGGAATCGCGTCCACCGCTCCGAAATACTGCTGCCAGAGCCTGTCGCCGTTGAACATGTTCGGCCATGACACCGTGCCTCGGGACACCAGGGGCACGACGGCCGCGACCATCTGGTCGGCGCTGCTGAAGGGCGTTCCGGAGGAGGAGACGAAGGGAGAGGAGAGTCCGTTGATCAGGGCCTGGCCCTCGGTCATGTTGGCCGCGCCGGTCGGCGCGGGGAAGTAACTCCGGTTCGGCGCGTAGTTCTGGATGCTGATGTTGGCGGGAGCTCCGGCGGCCAAAGACGCGTCGGTGTCGTCAATTTCGTCCGGGAAGGTGGAACTGGCGCGCGCCGGCGAGACGAGCCAGCCCAGGAAAAGCCGCGTGTCATGCGGAGATGCGACGTTCCAGTCACGCACTCGGGTGCTGTTCACCCCTCCCGTGGCCCAGACACCGGTCCAGTGGCGCTTGCTGTGGGAGACGTTGCCGAGGGGCGCGTTCGGATTGGGAATCTTGTCAGCGGTGACGCCCGTGCGGCCCACCGAAGCGTGGTTGAAGGCGGTCGGCGGGGTGTGGTCGTCCACGTACATGTCCGCGCGCATCGAAACGCGCTGGTCAGGGCCCATCATGAACTGCAGCTGTCCGATCGCGACGCGGGCCGCGGCGAGGGCGTTCAGGCGCGCCCGTTGGTGCCCCGCTTGGCTCTGAGCGAGACGGCTCTCGATCTGCAGGAACGAGGCGAGGACGATGACCATGAGGACCATCCCGGACATGACCGTAAGGGACAGCACCAGAGAGAAACCGGAACGCTTGGACTTCATGGGTAAATGGGGGTCTAATTAAGGTATCTCCCCTATGTGCGATGTCAAAGGATTGGTTACTCGCATCTGTAAAAATCAATCATTTAAAACTCAAAAAATCGTTTATCAGTCATTTAAAATCATATAATACGGAGGGCTTGCAGGTTTGTTGACAGGCGGAAGGGTAGGAGGCGTGGAAACTTTACTGACCGGTGCGGGTTCTTTCATCTGGCCGCTGGGGGCCTGCTCCTTGCTTGCCGTGTTCCTCGTCGTGGAACGTTTCCTCGCGCTCCGCACGGACCGGGTGATTCCGCCGGAAGTCTTCGCCGCGGCGATGCGCGGTGAAGCCGTCGCCGGATCGGTCGGCGGCGATTCCGCGGCCGCGCGTCTCGTGGCGTCCTGGCGCGGCGGCGTCTCGGGCGAGGCGCTCAAGGCTCTGGCGCGCGCCGAAGTGGTCCGGCTCCAGCGCGGGCTGCATCTGCTCGACAGCGTGGTGGCCGCGGCGCCGCTCCTCGGCCTGCTCGGCACGGTCGCCGGACTCGCCTCGCTGTTTCCGGCGCAGGGCATGCCTGACCAGACGACGCTGACGCGCGGCGTGGGCCTCGCGCTGAGCACCACCATGATCGGCCTCTTCATCGCGATCCCCTCCCTGGTGGCGTCCAACTGGCTCCACCGCCGTCTCGAGGTGCTCAGCTCGCGGCTCGAGGTGCTGGTCGAGTCGCTCGATTCCGCCCGCCGATGAGCGTCGCCGTCCCGCGCCGCCGCCGGGCGGACATCAACGTCGTCCCGCTCGTGGACGTGATGGTGGTGCTGGTGTTCTTCCTGCTCCTCAGCTCACGCCTGGAGGACGCGCGCATGCTCGGCGTCGTCCCGCCCGCCGCCGTCTCCGGCGCCTCGGGCTCGGCCTCCGCCGCCGCGGTGGTCGCGGTCGACCGCGAGGGGCGGACGTTCCTCGAGGGCCGGGAGGTCGCGCCTGCGGCGCTCGTCGCCGCGCTGGCCGAAATGGCCCGCACGCGGCCCGGAACCGAGGTGGTCGTCGTCGCCGATGAGCGTTCGCAGACCGGCGCCGCGGTGCGCGCCCTGGACGCCGCCGGTCGTGCCGGTCTCTCCGCGCGTCTGCTCACCCGCCCCGAACGTTGAACGTCCCCATGGAAGCCTCCGACCGTGAAATGATCCGGCTCCTCGAGTGCTATGCGCAGGCCCACGGGGTCTCCGGTCATGAGGACGCGGTGCGCGCGATCTTCGTCCGTGAGACGCCCGGTCGCGTCCATGCCTGCGACGGCCTCGGCGGCGTGACCGCCTCGCCGGCGCAGGAAGGGCGGGGGCCGCGCGTCGTGCTCACCGCGCACATGGATGAGATCGGCTTCCTCGTCCAGTCGGTGACGCCCGACGGCTTCCTCCGTCTGGTGCCGGTGGGCGGCTGGCCCGACGGCGTGCTCGCCGCCCAGCGTCTCCGCGTGCTCTGCCGCGCGACCGGCCGCGAGCACCTTGGAATCGTCGCCGCGCTGCCGCCGCACCAGGGCGGCGCCCAGGCCGGCTCCGTGGAGCGCATGCTCGTGGACGTCGGCGCGCGCTCCGCCGAATCGGTCGCCGCGCTCGGCATCCGTCCCGGCGACCCCGTCGCGCCCGACGGCCCCTTCACGCCGCTCTCCGAGCCCGGCCGCTACGTCTCCAAGGCCTTCGACAACCGCGCCGGCATGACGGCGCTCACCCTCGCGGTGCGTGAGCTCGACGCCGGCCCCGCCTGCGCCGCGGACATCATCGCCGTCGCCACCGCGCAGGAGGAGGTCGGCTGCCGCGGCGCGGCCGCGGCGGCGCGGCTCTCCCGGCCCGACGTCGCCATCGTGCTCGAGGGGCCGCCCGCCGACGACCTGCCCGGCCTCCGCGGCCCGGATTCGCAGGGCGTGCTGGGCGGCGGCGTCCAGGTGCGCGCCTACGATCCCACCGCGATCATGAGCCCCCGTCTCGTCGACCTCGCGCTCGCCGTCGCGGCGGACGAGGGCGTCCCCGTCCAGCTCGCGGTGCGCCGCACGGGCGGCACCGACGCGCGCGCCTTCCAGGCCTTCGGCCAGGGCGTGCCGGTCATCGTGCTCGGCGTGCCCGCCCGCGGCATCCACACGCACCAGTCTGTGATCGACGCCGCCGACCTGCGGGACTGCGTCACGCTGGCCGTCGCGCTCGCCCGCAGGCTCGGCCCCGGAGCGGTGGCCGGACTCACCAAGTTCCTCTGATACCCGCGCAGTTCCCGCTTGTTCGGACGGCCCGGGCGGGAGAATGTAAGCCAACTCATGAGCGCTGAAAAGAAGTCCGGTGACAGGGAACCCAGGCGGCCCGGCTTCGAGGCCGAGCTCGCCCGTCTTGAGAAGCTGGTGGAGTCGCTCGAGGAGGGCGAGGTGCCGCTCGACGAGCTCGTGGCCAAGTACGAGGAGGGCATGCGCCTGCTCCGTTCCTGCCAGGAGGGCCTGAAGGCCGCCGAGTTGCGCATCTCCGAACTCGGCCGCCGCGAGGAAAGCGGGGACGGGTGTTCTTGCTCGCCTCCATCCGTGGGCCCGCGGACGTCCGCGCCCTGCCGCCCGCGCTGCTGCCGCAGCTCGCCGCCGAGGTCCGCGAACGCGTCGTCGCGGTCACCGCCCGCAACGGCGGGCACGTCGGTCCCAACCTCGGCGTCGT
>JBJTTY010000103.1:0-10875 GCA_046080425.1 Verrucomicrobiota bacterium | reverse complement strand
GATGCTGGCTGGTCTGCGAACGAGGTCGGCCTCTGTGACCAAGTAGGCCCGGATGAGGTTGCGCGGGTGCTCGCCTCCTGCGGCCTGGCCCGGGCGCTGGAGGTTGGTGTAGTCGAGAATCACAATGCGACCGTCGGGAAGCTGCGTCCATGAGCTGTAGCCGCAGTCGGCCGACGGATTCGCATGGTCGAGGATCACCGTGCGATCGCGGCGGAACTGATCCGGGTAGCCGTCCTTCGGGGTCCACCGCCAGTCAATCGAGTAATCGCGTGGATCGTTGGCCACCTTGACCCGCAACGCCCGCCAGTGGCTCACCGCACGATTCTTCGGGTGCGATTCGCCGGGCCGCGGCTCCCTGCGGTTGCCGAAGCGCACCTCGCGCACCCAGATCCCTTCGATTTTCTCCCGCAGCCTCTCCACCCCATCGGCGAAGATTGCAATCTCCCCCCGCTCCCGCACCACGCGGTAGGTGTGCCAGCCGCGCGTGTCGAAGGCAAAGCCCGCCGCCGGCCGCGCGGCCAGCGAGATGCGCGCAGGCTCGAACCGCACCCAGCACCCTGCGCTGATCGCCACGCCGTTCGGTTCCGCCTCGTCAACCTTCAGCGTCGCCTCGAACTCGACGCGCGCCAGGTCATCCTGTGCCGGGTAAAGGTTGAACTCAACCGCGCCGCGGGCGCCATCGCCTGTCCGCAGCGTCAGCGCTTCCGCCGTCAGCTCGCAGCGCGACTCGTCAGTGATATGGGAGGCCGGCTGGAAACCGAGCTGCTCCGCCGAATCGAACACCAGCGCACGGCTGCCGGGCGTGCCCCAGAGATTGCGGTAGGTGGCCAGCAGCTTTCCCGACTGCAGTTTGCCGAGATGCACGCGCTGGCCGTAGAACGGCGCCGGATGCGCGCGCGGCCACGTGCGACCGTTGTCGTCCGAGTAAATCAGCCGGCTCGGATGGCCGAAGCGGCCGTTGCCCAACCCGATGCGCGTGGCGGCGATTAGTTTGCCCGGTGCGAGTTCCGCCAGCCCGATCTCAGCGTCCCCGTGAAACGGGCTGTCGGCCAGCCATGCGTTTCGCCCCCAGGTCTTTCCGCCGTCGTCGGAGAACACGATCTCATTGCGATAGTAGATGTCGTTCCACGGCTTTGGCGGGTTACGCAACTGGTCGGTCTGCTTCGACGAGGTGCGCGTGAAGGCCAGTGTGCCGTCGGCCAGTTCGAACACGTAGCCCGGCTCGCCGCCGACCTCGTCAATCTTCTCCCCGGGCGTCCATGTCTGGCCATGGTCCGCGCTCCAGAACACCCAATTGGACATCCCGCGGTCTGGCTTCTGCCAGTCGGAGAGCATCGGAAAGTTTTGTCCGGGATTGAGCTGCCCGCGATCGCAGACGATGACGATGCGGCCATCGCGCAGCACGCTCATCTGCGGCACGACCCAGATGGCGCCGTGGTCGTTGACATTGGCATGGGCGATCGTCCGGTGATTCGTCCACGTGCGTCCGCCGTCGGCCGAGCGCGCGACCATGATCCAGCTCGTCGTCGAAGTGTGCTTATCCGAGAGCTGCCAACTGGCGACGAGGGCGCCGTCGCGCGCCAGCACGACGTTGGCGCACTTGTAATACCAGCCGTGCGGGTTCGGATTGTGCAGGCCCGGGTAGTCGTCACGCGAGACGGTAAACTTCGCCGACTCCGGCACGGTGAGCGGCTCGCGTTGAAACGGGACCGCATGGAGGCTGTCCGTCGCGTTCTTCAAGAGCTCCGGCGGAGGAATCTTCACCGGCACCGGCGCGGCGCTCGGCTTGACAGCGGCCTGCACGGAAAGGCTGCCGAGGGCGAGGGAGAGAGGGAGCAGGGCGGTGAGGAGGGCGAGGGTGGGTTTCATCGTCAGTCGAGGTAGGTGAACTCGTTGGCGTTGAGGAGGGCGCGGCAGAGGGCGAAGAGGCCCTGCTCGTTGACCAGCGCGACGGCGGCCTGGCGCTCGGTCCGGGTCGGGGCGCGTTGGAAGGCGAGGGCGAAGGCGCGGTCGACGCCCGCCGCGCCGGGCCCTCCCTCGTTCTCGACACGGGTGGCCAGGTGCCGCGATTGGCGGAGCATGAACTCGTTGTTGGAGAGGGCGAGGGCCTGCAGGGCGGTGGTGGTGCGGCTCCGCGCGGGGGTCAGGTTGGCCGGATCGGGACAGTCGAGGGCGGACATGAACGCGTGCGGGGTGGTCCGTACGACGAAGCGGTACACGCTCCTCCGCCACAGCTCTGGCTTGTCCGGAGAGACGTAGTTATAGATGGGGGCGTAGGCCTCCTTATAGTCGAAGTCCTTGTAGCCCGGCCCGCCCATGGCCAGGTCGAGCTTGCCGCTCACGGCCAGGACGGCGTCGCGCAGGGACTCGGCGTCGAGCCGTCGGGGGTTCTGCCGCCAGAGCAGGCGGTTCGACGAATCGAGCGCGGCCGCCTTGGGGTCCTGGGTGAGGGACGACTGCCGGTAGGTCGCGCTCATCACGATCAGGCGATGGACGGGCTTGAGGCGCCAGTCGTTGCGCCGGAGCTCCTCGGCGAGCCAGTCGAGGAGTTCAGGGTGGCTGGGGCGGTCCCCGCCCAGGCCGAAATCGCTCGGGGTGGTCACGAGGCCCTGGCCGAAATGGTGATGCCAGAGTCGGTTCACGATCACCCGGCGGGTGAGGGGGTTCTCCGGATGCGTGATCCACTCGGCCAAGGCGCGGCGTCGTTCGCCCTCGGGACGGTCGCCGCCTCCGAAGGCGGGAGGGGCGTGCCTGACCCAGCCGAAGGCCGTGGGCGTGACCTCTTCGCCGAGGTCCTCGGGATTGCCACGTCGGTTCACCTTGATGACCGGCACTTCCTTCTGGGGCGCGGCCGCATAGACCAACGCGGGTGGCTTGAGCCGCTTCATCGCGGCATCGGTCTCCTTGGCCTGCGCCCGGAGCGAGCGCAGGCGTTCGGCGTCCGCCGCGGTCAGCTTCGATTCGGCCGCCGCGGGTTCGAGCCGCGGGTCGCCGATGAAGAGCAGGTCGCTGCCGATGCCGTCCCCGCCGTCCGTGGCGACCACGGTCAGCGTCCGGGCGTCGGCGGGTATCGGGACGGCCAGCGCGACGGTCTCCTCCTTGCGTAGCTTGAGACGTTGGAACTTGATCTGCTCGTCGACGAAGACGGTGATGTCCGCCTTGGTCTCGGCGGCGGCTTCGGTGGCGCCGAACCCGACCATGCCGGTGAGCCGGGCCTCGCGCAGGCCGCTCACCTCGCGGATGCGGGCTAGGTCGAAGGTGATGCCGCCGTTGGCGTGCAGGCCGAGCAGCGTCCGGCCCTTGGCCGCGTAGTCCACGCCGTCCAGCTTCGTGCTGCGCTGTCCTTTGACCGGCCGGTTGGCGATCGTATCCCAGGCATGCCCGCTGGTCTTCGGCAGTCCCTTGAGCACGGTGCGTTCGTCCACCCTGATGTCGGCTTTGCCGTCGGGCAGGAAGACCCCGAGTACGCCCGGGGCCTTGGTGACCTTCTGGAGGACGTTGGCTCGGAGGTCCTTCAGGTAGCCCTGCTCCTTCTTGGTCAGCTCGCCGTTGCTGCGGTCGATGCCGGTTCCCTCGGGCAGCAGGGAGGCCAGGGCGAACCCTTCGCCGCTGAGACGGGCGATGTCGGACCTGAGTTCGGTGAGACGCTTTTCAAACGTCGCTTTCTCTCGGTCGTAGGCCGCCTGCTCCTTGGGGTCGACGTGACGATCCTCGCGTTTGACGCCGGCGAAGACCGCCCAGAGGCCGTAATACTCACGCTGGGTGATCGGGTCTAGCTTGTGGTCATGGCAGCGGGCGCAGTTCATCGTCACCGCCATGGCGGAGGTCATCACCTGCGTGACCATGTCGTCGAGGTCGCCGGCCCGCGCGGCGCGTTTCAGCACGTCGCTCTTGGTCTCGACCTGGCCGACGAAGTCCCAGGGCCCGGCGGCGAGGAAGCCGGTGGCGACGATGGCGTCGGGGTCCTGGGGCCGGATCACGTCTCCGGCGATCTGCTCGCTGAGGAACCGGTCGTACGGCTTGTCGGCGTTGAGCGAGGCGATGACGTAGTCGCGGTAGCGCCAGGCGTTGGGGCGCAGCTGGTCACGCTCGAAGCCGTGGGTGTCGGCGTAGTGGGCGATGTCCAGCCAATGCCGGGCCCACCGTTCGCCGTAGCGGGGCGAAGCCAGCAGTTCGTCGACGAGCCGGGCGTAGGCGTCGGGGGATTCGTCCCGGACGAAGGCCTCGACCCGTTCGGCGGAGGGCGGCAGGCCGTGGAGGTCAAAGGCCAGCCGGCGGATGAGGGTGCGTCGGTCGGCTTCGGGCGACGGACCCAGTCCGGCGGCCTTGAGTCGCGCGGACACGAAATCATCGACGGACTTCGCGGAGTCGAAATCCTTGCGCACCGGCTGGACCGACCAGTGGTCGAGGCGCGGGTCGCGCAGGGCCGCGCGGTCGGCGTCGTTCTCCGGCCAGATCGCGCCCTCGGCGATCCACTGCCGGACCTTCTCCGCTTGGGCGGCCGTGAGCGGTTCACCCTTCGGCGGCATCTTGAGATCCTCGTCCGTCGTGGTGATGCGTTCGTAGACCGGGGACTTGGCCGGGTCTCCGGCGACGAACGCCGGGCCGGATTCGCCGCCCTTGAAGGCATGCGGCTTGGCGTCGAGCCGGAGATTGGCCTTAACTTTCTTCGGCCCGTGACACTCCACGCATCGGTCCTGCAGGAGCGGGCGGATCTCCCGGTCGAAGTCCACGGCCGCGCTCAGGCATGCTGCGGAGAGCAGCAACGTCGCTGTGGCGAGGGCCTTGAAAGGGGAGGGCATGGGGTCAGACCATTCTACCCCTTGTCCGACAGTCCGCTACGCTCCTTGTTTCAAGGAGTGGCACTATCGTCTCACGGCGACCTGCCCCTGGGGAGTCAGCGGGAGCGGAAGACGTCGCTGGTCAGGCACTCGACCACGAGGGTACGGAGACCGAGGCCTTCCTGCTTCACCTTGGCGTAGATGCGGTCCACGGCGAACTCGTCGGCGGGCTCCATGAGGCGTCCGGTGGAGTGGGCCAGCAAGGAGCGGATCAGGTGGCGGGTGAATTGCTCCTCGCGCTTCTCGTGGAGGAGGTCACGGAAGCCGGCGAAGTCGCGGTAGGACTCTCCGGAGGCGAACTCACCGGTGGTGTCGATCTTCGGCGCCTCCCCCTTCTTGGGCTTCGGGTAGGTCGCGCGCCAGCGGCCGACCGGATCGAACGACTCGAGGCTGAAGCCGAGGGGGTCGATCTTGCGGTGGCACTCGGCACAGGCGCGGTCGGTGCTGTGCTTGGCCAGGCGCTGGCGGATGGTGGTCGCGCCGGTGACGTCTGGCTCGATGGCGGGCACGACGTCCGGCGGGGGCGGCGGCTTCACGCCGAGGATGTTCTCGCTGACCCAGGCCCCGCGGGTGACGGGCGAGGTCTCGACGCCGTTGGCGCTGACGGTCAGGACGGCCGCCATGCCCAGCAGGCCGCCGCGATGCGAATCGCCCTTGAGGCTGACCTTCCGGAAGCCGTCGGCGAGGCGGAGGGTCTGCTGTTCGGGCAGGCCGTAGAGCTTGGCGAGTTTCTTGTCGACGAAACTGTGGTCGGCGCGGAGGAACTGGTTCACCGGGCGGTTCTCCTTGAGCATATCCTGGAAGAACAGGCGCGCCTCGGTCTTCATCGAGGCCGGAAGGTCTTCCGCATAGTAAGCCCGGTTGGTCTCGCGGGGCGGGGGCATGCCGCCGAGGTCGCGCAGGTTAAGCCAGCTGTCGAGGAAGCCGTTGATGAAGCCTTCGAGGCGACCGTCGGCCAGCATGCGGTCGATCTGGATGCGTAGCTCCGCGTCCCCCGTGAGCCGGCCCGAGGCCGCGGAGGCGAGCAGGGCCGCATCGGGAGGCTCCGCCCAGAGGGCGTAGGACAGCCGGGTGGCGAGGTCATGGGACTTCAGCCGACGGTCCTCCTCTTCGGTGATTTCGCTCAGGTACAGGAACGAGGGCGAGCAGAGGATGAGCTTGACCGAGTCGAGCGCCGCCTGACGCGGGGTCGCCTTTTCGGCCAGACGCTTCCCGTGCATTTCCCGGATCGAAACGCGGTCGCTCTCCTGCAGCGGCCGACGGTAGGCCTTTTCGGCGAAGGCGAAGAGCTGGTCGAGGGCGCGCTCGGCCCGGAAACCGGAGGGTCCGAAGATGGCGACCTCCTCGGCTCCCCCCGCGGGCTCCTCGACCGGTCCTTGCACCACGATCTCGCTGATGCGGATGTGCGGTAGCTTGCCTTCCCGGAGGATGTGTGAGCGGCCCACGCCGGAGGAACCGACCGGCGTCGAGAACTCCTTCTCGTAACGCTTGTTGATCGCCTGCACGGAGGCGCGCGATTCGTAGGGTCCGTTGGGGAAGATGAAGCGCGGGGTCTGGCCGGCCTCGAGCCAGACGCGGAACTTGAGGCGGGTCGGCGTGTTGTCGGGCACGACGGCGCTGGCGAGCAGCGGCTCGATGGCCTGCGGGTAATGGATGTGGCCCTTGGTGACGTCTCCGGGCACGACGCCGAGGATGAACGGCTCCGAGAAATCGATGCCGAAGATGGCGTGATCGTAATGCGTGTCGCGGTGCATGGCGGCCGCTTCGACCTCGAGGTCGTAGAGTCCGGCGACCGGCACGCCTTTCCGGAAATCCTCGATGTGGCCGTACCCGCCTTGGCGGGTGTCGGTGTTCGGCTGTTCGTAGAGGTTGAGGTAGCGGAAGTTGAACGCGCTCTTGTGCGAGCCGGTCAGCTCCTCGTACTGGATGAAATTCTTGTTGAACCGCCACGTCTGCGGCGCGGTGGCCGGCTTGCCGAGGCGGGCCTCGACCAGACGGCTGGCGGCCTGGAAATACTGGTCGACCAGGAAGCCGGACGTGACCAGCGACCGCCCGATCGTGTCGAGGTGGCGGGCGGTCTTGTCCTTGGGGAACTCGGCGGTCAGGCCGAGGGTGTCGACGCGGCGTCCGAAGAGGGTGGCGAGGGTGTTCTCGTATTCGCGGTTGGAAAGCCGGCGCAGGACCGTGCGGGAGCCCGAGCTCCGCAGCGCCGTCTCCGCCCCCGCGGTGGCGTCACGCAGGGCGCGGATGACCGCGAGGCGTTCGTCGTCGCCGGGCTGGTCCGCCTTCTTGGGCGGCATCTCGCGCAAGGTCAGCTGGTCGACGATGTCGCGGGCCTCGATCACGTCGGGCAGCATCTTCAACGGCAGCGCGAACTTATCGAATGCCCGGTCACCCTTCTTGGTGTCGGCGTCGTGGCACTCCACGCAGTAGCGGTTCAGGAAGCCCGTGACGACTCGGGACGGCTCCTCGGCCGCGCGCGCCGTTCCGGCCGCGCAGACCGCGGAAAACGCCAGCAGGATGCGAAAGGCCGGCATCGACGTCACGGGAGCGGAGCGTTACCGGGGTCAGGAGAAGCGGCCCGTGCTGCTGCCGAAGGACTCGGTCTCGACGCCCATCTTCTGCGCGATGTCGACGAAGAGGTTGCAGAGGGGCACCTTGTGCCGGACCTCGCGCGAGACTTCGCGGAAGGCGCCGTGCTTGTAGCCGCCGCCGGCGAGAAAGATCGGGAGGTCGGTGTTGCGGTGGGAGTTGGCGTCGCCCATGCCGCTACCGAAGAGCACGGTGGTCGAATCGAGCAGCGAGCTCTCGCCGTCCTTCAGTTCGGCGAGGCGGCCGACGAACTTGGCGTACTGGGCGACCTGGTAGCGCTCGAGGCTGATGAGGGAGGCGATGGACTCGGGGTCGTTGCCGTGGTGGGAGAGGCCGTGGTAGTCCTTCTTGATGCCCAGGTGCTGGGGCAGGAAGTCGCCGCCCACTTCCAGCGTGGCGATGCGGGTGCTGTCGGTGTGCAGGGCCAGCGCGATGAGCTCGTACATCAGCGGGAGGTCATCGACGGCGTTGCGGACGGCCGGTTTGCCGAACGGCGCCGCGGGCTTCGGGAGGTGCGTCCATCGCTGGCGTAGGGCGAGGCGCTTCTCGACGTCGCGCACCGAGGTGAAGTATTCGTCGAGCTTGGCCTTGTCCTCCTGGTTCACCTGGCCCGAGAGGCGCTTGGCCTCCTCGCGGACGGAGTCGAGGATCGAGGCCTGCACGCGGTTCTCCTGCTCACGGCGCACCTGGCGTTCGGCGGAATCGCTGACGAAGAGCTTTTCGAAGAGCTCGGCGGGATTGGTGATCGGCGGCACGCGCACGCCGGCCTTCGTCCACGCGATCTGGCAGCCGCCGTGGATTCCGCCTTCCGAGCCGACGGTGAGCGTGGGGAAGCGGGTCTGGTGGCCGATCTCCTCGGCGAGATACTGGTCGAGCGACACGTTGCCGTCCGGTCGGTTCTGGGCCTCGGAGTTGAGCACGCCGGAGAGGAAGGAGTGCACCGCGAAGTGGCCGCCCTTGACGCCGTGGTCGAGCCCGCGGAAGACGGTCAGGCGTTCGCGCTGTTCCCAGAGGGGCTCCAGCAAGGTGGTCTTCTCGTAGTCGCGTCCGGCCGCCTTCGGGAAGAGCTGTTTGGTCTGGTAGCCGAGGAGGTTGCCAATCGCCACGAAGCGTCGGGCGCCGATGCCGGCTCCCTTGGAGGCCTGCACGGTCGCGTTGCCGCTTAGGGACTTCGCGCTGAGGGAGCACAGGCCGGGGAGGGCCAGGCTGGCGCCCAGGGAGCGAAGGATGAAGCGGCGGCGGTTCATGGCGGGCGAGGGGCGGTGGGCGGGTTCAGATTGCGTCAGATTCCCTCATCCATGCGAGCCTTTCCTCGGTCCGGGAGAGGGCGGGGACGGCTGACACGGGCGGGTCGGCCTTGGGTGGGCGGACTCCTGATTGGGACAGTTCCCTGGCCCGGTTGTTCCGCCCGTCGGGACTGGCGGGACGGTCAGAGGGGCCGGTAGTATTCGACGTAGCCGATCATCATCTCGTCCACCGTCTGGGAGCCCCAGCGCACCCGCTTGGTCGGGTCGGGGTTGGCCTTGTTGCCGGGGCTGTTGTCGAAGACGGCCGTGATCTTCATCACGCTGCCTTGCGGGACGAACTTGGGCTGCCGGTATTCGTATCTCAGCTGCCAGTTGAAGTCGTAACGTGGGATGTCGAGGAGGGTCTCCGACTTGCCGTCGGGGTAGGTCACCTCGTAACGGAAAGCCGCCCCACGGGTGTGCATGTGCGGCATGAAGCCCATGACGGGCATGTCGAAGGGCACCCTCTGCGTATGCGTCTCGACGTGTCGGGCTGCGCCCGGCGGGATGGACAGGCGCAGGTTGGCCAGCGGCGCGGTGCGCACCTCATGCGTCGGCGGCTTGGTCGCGAACACGAGGCCCATCTTGAGGCGCTCCTTCTTGGCCTTGCCGCTGGGCGTGTAGTGGATCTGGAAGCTGACCCTGGCGCCCGCAGGAATCTTCCGGGCGAAGCCCTCGGGGTAGACGCAGGCGCCGTTGCCGGGCACATAGATCGCCCAGTAGCCCTCCCGGCCTTCGTCCGCCTGCGTCACCTTCGAGCCCGGGGTGTGCACGCGGACGATCACATGGTGGACGACATCACGCTCGCTCGGGAGGATTTCGTAGGCGGTCACCCAGCGGTCTTCCTTGAGTTCGGTCTGCACGACGTCATGCGCGTAGGGCATGAAGCCGTCGGCCTTGATGTCATAGGCTTTGCTGAGCTGGACGACCAAGTCGGGCTTACCGATGCTCCATTCCGAGGGGTAAGTCCGCTTCAGGGGCGCGTGCGCTGGGTCTCCGGCCGGCCGATCCTGGGAGTCGATCCAGGCGATGAGGTCGGCTTTGTCCTTGGCGGAGAGGCTGCAATCATTGGCCCAAGGATTCTTTTCGGCGTCCTTCTCGACGGCGGCGAACCAAGGCGGCATGGTGCCCTCTGAGACGACGCGCTTGATGACCTTCGCGCGGTCTTTGACCTCGTCGAGATCGTCCAGCGCGAACGGGGCGATGCCGTCGTCGCGGTGGCAGGAGACGCAGTTCTGTTGCAAGATGCGCGCCACGTCCCGGTGATAGGTCACCGTGGTCGCCTTGGCGGCCTTTGCCGCTGCGGGCAGGTCCAGTTCGCACCCGGGGGCCGCGGTGGCCTGCACGGCGGGCTTTTCTCCGCGTAGCAGGGCGGTGATGGCGTCAAGGAGGTAGGCGTGCTTCGGTGCGTCGAGGTTGTAGTTGACGCCGTATTGGTCGTCGAGGGCGCCGCGGTAGACGAGCGTCCGCGCCGAATCCAGGAGGAACACCTCGGTGGTCGTGCGGGCGCCGAGCGCCATGCTGAGTTGCTGGTCGGTGTCGTGGACGTAGGGGGCCGAGATTCCCGCCACGGACAGCTGGGCGCGGATATCCTCGGGCTTCTCGCTGCCGAGGGCGTTGACGAGGAGCAGGCCCAGGCCCTGTGACTTCAGTTCGGCGCTCAGCTTGGCCACCGAAGGCAGGTAACGTTTGCTGACAGGGCAGGTGGCGCTCGTCATGATGATGACGAGACCCTTGCGGTCCTTGAAGGAGCTGAGGCTGATCTCCTTTCCGTCCAAGGTACGGAATTTTACGTCCTCGACCATGCGGCCGATGCCGACCTCGCCCGGCTTGAGTCGCTCAGGGCCGCTGGTGACGTCTGCTTTCTTGCCCGGCTGCCAGGTCGCCGGGCTAGGCGTCAGACCCGTGCGGGACACCTTGGCGTATTCCTCGGGCGTGATGGCTCCGTCTTTGTCCAGGTCGTAGCGGGCGAAAGCCGGTTTGCTCCGCAGCTCGTCCGGCGTCACCTTGCCGTTGCGATCACGATCGAAACGCTCAAAGACACCGTCGCCGGACTGGGCGGCAGCTTCCGGGCCGCACAGTACGATGAAGATGAGCGCGAAAATCCGCATGCTGCATTGAGTCATGGCTACGGGGGTGTTTTTGAACAAAGGGGG
>JBJTTY010000102.1:0-24419 GCA_046080425.1 Verrucomicrobiota bacterium | reverse complement strand
CGTCAAGCGGCGTGACGGCCGGACGGACCTCCCGAACCTGTTCCTGATCGGCACCGACCAGGGCTTCCTGGGGGTCACGGGCGCAATGCTTTCTGGCATTTCCATGGCCAATCTGCACGGTCTGAAGGCCTGAACCCCATGCAAGAGCCTCGCCCCCTCTGGAAGGACCTGCTGCAGCCTGCCGTAATCGTCGGCGCCCTCGGCTACTTCGTCGACATCTACGACCTCACGCTCTTCATGACCGTGCGGGAGAAGAGTCTTAACGGCCTCGGCCTCGCGCACCTGATCACCGGAGCGCCCTGGTATCAGGACCTCCTTTCGTGGCAGATGGCGGGCATGCTCATCGGAGGCATCTTCTTCGGCGTGCTCGGAGACCGTATGGGCCGCCTCACGACGCTCTTCGGCTCCATCCTGCTCTATTCCGTCGCGAACATCGCCAACGGGCTCGTCGACTCCTTCGGCGCCTACGCCGCCTGGCGTTTCATCGCCGGCGTCGGCTTGGCGGGCGAGCTCGGCGGCTGCATCGCGCTCGTCTCCGAGACCCTCTCGAAGGAGCGCCGCGGTTACGGCACGGCGCTGGTGGCGACCGTCGGTGTCTTCGGCGCCGTGGTCGCGGGCTGGATGGCCGACCATGTCGACGCCCTCGGGGCGATGGTCGGCACCGACGGCTGGCGCATGAGCTACTTCATCGGCGGCGGACTCGGCCTGGCGCTCCTAGCGATGCGCGTCGGCGTGCATGAGTCCGGCATGTTCCAGCAGGCCCGGGACGCGGCGTCGGAGGGCTCCGTGGGGCGGGGCGACTTCCTGTCGCTTTTCACCGCCCGCGACCGTTTCCTCCGTTACGCCCGCTGCGTGCTCATCGGCCTGCCCACCTGGTACATGATCGGCATCCTCGTGCAGCGCGCGGCCACCGTCTTCGCTCCCGCCTCCGGCATCCAGGGCGAGAAGATCCAGACCAACTGGGCCGTCGCCGCCTTCTACCTCGGCCTGACCTTCGGCGACCTCGCCAGCGGCGTCGGCAGCCAGCTCGCGCGCTCCCGCCGCAAGGTCGTGCTGGCCTTCCTGCTGTTGAGCCTCGCCTGCGTGGGCGTCTACCTCTTCGGCGCCGAGGGCTGGACCTCCGTCGCCTACTACCGGCTGATCTTCCTGATGGGCTTCGGCATGGGCTACTGGGCCCTCTTCGTGACCATCGCCGCCGAGCAGTTCGGGACCAACCTGCGCGCCACCGTGGCCACGACCGTCCCGAACTTCGCCCGCGGCTCGCTCGTGCTGCTCACCTTCTGCTTCACGCAGCTCACCGGCACCAAGGAGGCTCCCTGGCTCTCCGCCTCCGTCGCCGGGGGCGTGATCGGCGCCGTCTGTTTCGCCGCCGCCTTCCTCGCCCTGTGGAAGATGGAAGAGACCTACGGCAAGGACCTCGACTACCAAGAGATGCGCTGAACGCTCAGCGCACGGGCGCCGTAGTGGTTCGCTGAAACTAATGCCCTCAAATCGCCGCTTCAGTTATTTGGATTTCTCATCCGGGCAAAACACTCATTGATCTGTTCAGTGAGATAATTTCTAGCGTCAAAAACAGCTATTCCTCGCGCATCCGGGAACAGGATTCTGGCTGCGATATTGCGCGCGGTTAGCATCAAGTGTCCGCCTTCCTCGCGGCTGAATCCGAACTTATCGCTCAGTTCGATCATGAGAGCCAATTCCCTTTCGTCTACTTTTCCGTCAACAAGCATTACCAGGCAGACCTCTATGAATGTCTTGATTCGGTCTTCGTTTGTGGGAGGTACGACAAGAACGGGCGGGTTGGCCAAAAGTTCATTTAATTCTTGATGGGTCACGCCCAGGTATTTCAGGCGCGCATGTAGCACGGCCTTCTCATTCTCATCAATTTCGCCATCGGCCAGCATCATCGCCATTACAGGCGCTACCAAAGAATAAACATATTCTGCTCTGTTGCCGAACAATGAATTGAGTTGGCTCATGGAGTTCTACGATAATCTTCAAAAGTGCCCCATGTTTGGTCAACGACTAATCGGGGTGCTTGAAACGGCTTCAGGCTCAGCGCGCGGGCGCCGGCGCGTCGGTCACGCAGCGGAAGCCCGCGTGGTTGGTCGAGGTGAGGGTGTCCAGGCCCTGCCTTGAGGCCACGCGGAAGCGGAAGCAGTAGCCTTCGTCACAGAGCCAGGAGCCGCCGCGGATGACATGCTGCCCGTAGCCCGTGTTCTCCGGGTCCTCGCCGGCCGGAGGTCCGGCCGGGGCGTCCTTGGGCGATCGGGCGTAGTAGTCCATGCCGTACCAGTCCTCGCACATCTCCCAGACGTTGCCGGCGACGTCATAGAGTCCGAATCCGTTGGGCGGATAGGACTTCACCTTCGAGGTTGAGACATGGCCGTCGAGGCCGAGATCGGTCTCGGGAAACTTCCCCTGCCAGTGATTGCACATGTACTTGCCGTCCGGACGTTCTTCATCGCCCCACACGTAGGGCTTCCCGCTGAGTCCTCCGCGTGCCGCATACTCCCACTCGGCCTCAGTGGGCAGCCGCTTGCCCGCCCAGAGCGCGTAGGCCTTCGCATCCTTGTAGGTCACGCAGACCACGGGGTGGTCCATGCGGTCCCTGATGGAGGATCCGGGGCCTTCGGGGCTTCTCCAGGTCGCGCCGGCGGTGAATTTCCACCAGGGCAGATTGCCGGCGCCGCACGCCTTGGGATCGACTCCGGCGACGTGCTTGAAGATGAGCGATCCGCCCTTGAGGTATTCGGGCGGACTGTTGGGGAACTGCCGCGGATCGAGGTCCTTCTCCGCGTCAGTCAGGTAGCCTGTCGCATCGGCGAAAGCCTTGAACTGGGCGTTGGTGACCTCGGTCACGTCCATCCAGAAGCCCTTGAGCGCGACCTCGTGGGCGGGCCTTTCCTCGAAGTGGTCCCGCGTGGCCTTGTCGTTGCCCATCGGGAACGTGCCCTCGGGAATCCAGACCATGCCGCGCGTGTCCTTCGTGGGCACGTAGGTTTCCGGCACGCCGGACTTTCCCGTTCCCAGGAAATAGAACATCCCGGCCGAGAGCCCGATGAGTGCGAGGCAGACCGTGATGATGACGGCCTTGGTCCGGGCGGGGTTGTCGGAGGCGGGCGCGATCATGGGGCTTGGATTCATGGGCTAATCCTCGGGCGGGTCGATTCTTCTTTGGGGATGTGAGCCGAATGGCCTCGCCCTCGGTCCGTTTCATCGTTTAACCCCCGACTTGTCCATGAGTTCCACCGACGAAGAAGTCCTGAGAATCTTCCGGGAGTCCAAGGCTCTCCTCACCGGGCATTTCGTCCTCCGGTCCGGGTTACACAGCGGCCACTTCTTCCAGTGCGCCCAGGTCTGCCAGCACATGGACAAGGTCACGCGCCTGATCGAGCTGCTCCGTCCGCGCCTCGTCTCCCTGCGCGCCGAGACCGTGCTGGCCCCCGCCATGGGCGGACTGGTGGTCGGCCAGGAGGTCGCCCGTCAGCTCGGCGTCCGCTTCGTCTTCGCCGAGAAGGAGAACGACCGTCTCGTCATGCGGCGCAACTTCACATTCCGTCCGGGCGAGCGCGTGCTCGTCGCCGAGGACGTCGTGACCCGCGGCGGCCGGGCGCAGGAATGCATCGACATCCTCAAGGCCTCCGGCGCCGAGGCCGTCGGCGTCGCCAGCCTGGTGGACCGCTCCGGCGGTCAGACCAAGTTCAGCGTGCCTTTCGTCTCCCTGCTTGAGCTGACCTTCCCGACCTACCCGGCGGATGCGGTGCCCCCTGAATTGGCCCGTATTCCCGCCACCAAGCCGGGTTCCTGAGCCGCGTCCCCGGGCGGGGCGCCTTTGCCTTGCGCCCGGTGGGGGGCTTCCCTACGCCCAAGGGCTTCCCCTTTCTTCATGGACCGAAAGAACTTCATCCTGGGCACGGCCTGCATCGTGGGGGCCTTCGTCCTCTTCTTCTTCAGCAAGCCGGCCACGGCGCCCGCCCCGGACGCCAAGTCAGCCGCTCCCGTCGCAGCCGCCTCCGCGGCGCCTGCGATTTCGCCGGCTTCGCCTCCGCCCCCGGCTTCCACCCTGGCCCCGAGGGCCGTGGCCGACGCCGAAGTGCGCCGGTTCGTCCGTGAGAACGGCGTGCTCCGCGTCACCTTCACCTCGCGCGGCGGCGCCATCGAGAGGATCGAGCTGCTCCGCGAGAAGGCCGCGCAGGGCAAGGCCGCCGGCAACGTGCTTTTCAACGCCGGCAACGCGGAGGCCGCGCTGACCCTCGCCGTGCAGAATCCGGCCACCCGGCAGCTCGAGTCCGTCCGTTCTGAGTTCCTTCCCGTCGCGCCCGAAGCCGGCGGCGATTCCGTCACCTTCGTCGGCAGGCTGGCGGACGGCACCCGCGTGGAGCGCAGCTACGCCTTGGCGAAGGCCGGCGACGCTGAGCCACACATGCTCCGTTTCAGTACGCGGCTGATCCCCGCCTCCAAGGACCGTGCGTCGCCCAAGTTCTGGCTCTCCACCGGCTCCTGGGAACCGACCGCGGGCGATTCCGCCAACCAGTTCCTCTCCGTCCTCGCCCATGACGGCGACGGCCTGACGCGGGTCGGCCTCGACGTGTTCACCGATTCCAGCGGCTTCTTCGGCCTCGGCGCGCACAAGGCCGAGACCGAGCATGCCGTCGTGGCCGCCGGCCGCGTGCACGGCTGGGTCGCCTCGGGCAACCAGTTCTTCGCCTCCGTGATCCGTCCGGAGCCTTCCGTGCGCGGAGCCCGCAGCGACGTCCTCGTCCGCCCCGTCGCGCTCGCCGCGGGCGGCCGCGGCGTCGACGCCTACGCGTCCTGGGAGACGCCGGCCGCCCCCGACCTCAGCGTGACCCAGTCCGGCGAGCTCTTCGTCGGTCCCAAGGAGTATGCGCGCGTCTCCGCGCTGCCTGACGCTCAGGTCGAGGTCCTGCAGTTCACGAAGCTCTTCGGCTTCATCCCCTTCGATTCCATCTGCAAGCTGCTGCTCGCCTGCCTCGGCGGCGTCCACCACATCCTCGCGTGGAGCGGAGCCTGGTCGTGGGGCTGGGCCGTCGTGGCCCTGACCGTCATCCTCAAGGCGCTCACCTGGCCGCTCACCTCGGCCCAGCAGAAGGCGGCGAAGAAGATGCAGAAGTTCTCCAAGCCGATGCAGGACATCCGGGAGCGCCACAAGGACAACCCCGAGAAGATGCAGAAGGAGCTGATGAAGCTCTACCAGGAGCACAAGATCAACCCCTTCGCCGGCTGCCTGCCCGTGCTCATCCAGATCCCGATCTTCTTCGGCCTCTACACCGCGTTCCAGACCACCGTCGAGCTCCGGCTCCATTCCTTCCTCTGGATCGGCGACCTCTCCGCTCCCGACACCGTCGCGCACATCGCCAGCTTCCCCGTCAATCCCCTGCCGGTGCTGATGGGGGTCACCATGTGGCTGTCGATGAAGATGACGCCCTCGCCCCAGGCCGACCCTTCGCAGAAGATGATCTTCAACCTGATGGCCGTCTTCTTCCCGGTGATCTGCTATCAGATGGCTTCCGCGCTGACGCTGTACATGACCATCCAGAACCTGTTGACCATGCTGCAGGCGGCCCTTACCAAGGACGCCTCCGAAGCGGTCTCAGCTAAGCCCGCCAAGGGCTGAACCAGCCTTCACCAGCCATGTCAGGACACAGCAAGTGGCACACCACTAAGCGGCACAAGGCCGTCATCGACGCCAAGCGGGGCAAGATCTTCTCCGTCCTGGCCAAGGAAATCACCCTGGCCGCCCGCGCCGGCGGCGGGAATCCCGAATCCAACGCCCGCCTGCGCACGCTGATGGACAAGGCGCGCACGGCCAACATGCCGGGCGACAACATCAAGCGTGCCGTGCAGAAGGGCACGGGAGAGATTCCCGGCGTCACTTACGAGGAGATCGTCTACGAAGGCTACGCCCCGGGCGGAGTCGGCCTCATCGTCGAGGTCACCACCGACAACAAGAACCGCGCGGCCGCCGAGGTCAGGCAGGCCTTCAATGACAACGGCGGCAACATGGCGCAGACCGGCGCCGTCTCCCACAGCTTCCAGAAGAAGGGGCAGTTCCTCATCGGCTCGTCCCAGATCGGGGAGGACGCCCTCATGGAGCTCGCCCTCGAGGCCGGAGCCGAGGACGTCGTGAACAACGGCGACCACTTCGAGGTGCTCTCCCCGATCGCCGCGTTCGACGCCATCTCCAAGGCGCTTCAGGAGAAGGGCATCAAGCCCGAGTCGGCCGAGCTGGCCTACATCTCCTCCATCCCCGTCCCGGTCTCCGACGCCGCCGTCGCCAAGCAGGTCCTCGAGCTCATCGACGCGCTGGAGGCGCTCGATGACGTCAAGGCCGTGCACGGCAACCAGCACATCGAGCCTTCGGCCCTGGGCTGAGCCGCCGACAGGGTTTGCTTCCGGCACGTTTCCGCACAGTCTGCGGGACGTGAAGCGATCCGGGCCCGAACGCCGTTCCGAATCCGTGCGCATCGCCGCCCGGGCCGTGATCATCCGCGACGGACGGCTGCTCACCGTCCGTGTCCGCACCGACGAGGGGGAGTTTCTCGTGCTGCCGGGCGGAGGGCAGGAGCATGGCGAGACGTTGCCCGATGCCGTGCGACGTGAAGTCGCCGAGGAGCTCGGGCTCGCCGTGGTGCCTAGGTCGCTCCTGTACGTGCGTGAATACGTCGGCAAGAACCATGCGATGCGCCGCATCCACGCCCGCTTCCATCAGGTGGAGGCCGTCTTCCATTGCGAGTGCCCGGATTTTTCCCCGCTCGGCGAGGGCAAGGGGCAGGACCGACGGCAGGTTGGGTTCGAATGGATTCCCATGGACGCCCTGGACCGGCACCCCCTTTCCCCCCGAGGACTCGCTCAGGTGCTCGTCCGGGCCCTCAAGGACGGAACTGCTGTGTACATTGGGGACGTGCATTGAAGGCTTGCCAGAGCCTTCCCGCCGTCCTTTGTTCAACTTCCGCCTTTCCGGGGGTATAGCTCAGTTGGTTAGAGCGCCTGCATGACACGCAGGAGGTCGTAGATTCGAGTTCTACTACTCCCACCACTTCCCGACCCCGCCCGGCCTTAATCCGAGCGGGGTCGCCTTTTGGCCCCATTTCCCGAATCAACCCCAGTTTTTTCTCGCCCATCCCAGTCGCTTTTCCCTACCCATCAGGACCGTTTTCCACCATGAACCGCACCCAGATCGTCGACATCAAGGCCCGTGAAATCCTGGACTCCCGGGGCAACCCCACCGTCGAGGTCGACGTGGCGCTCGCCTGCGGCGTCCTGGGCCGCGCAGCCGTCCCCTCCGGAGCCTCGACCGGCACCTACGAGGCCCATGAGCTCCGTGACGCCGACGTCGCCTCCCGCCAGCTGCCCAAGGGCGTCGACGGTCGCCGCCGTTACAACGGCAAGGGCGTCCTCCGCGCCGTCGCCAACGTCAACGAGGAGCTCGCTTCCCTGCTGGTCGGCGAGGATGCGCTCGACCAGGTCGGCATCGACGCCGCGATGGTCGCGCGCGGCGGCAAGAACAAGGCCCGCCTCGGCGCCAACGCCATCCTCGGCGTCTCGATGGCCGTGGCCAAGGCCTCGGCCGAGGCCCTCGGCCAGCCCCTCTACCGCTACATCGGCGGACCCAACGCCAAGGTGCTCCCAATCCCGCTCATGAACATCATGAACGGTGGCGCCCATTCCGACGCGCCGGTCGACATCCAGGAGTTCATGATCGCGCCCTCCGGCGCCAAGTCCTTCAGCGAGGCGCTCCGCATGGGCACCGAGGTCTTCCACGCGCTGAAGAAGGTGCTCAAGTCCCAGGGGCTCTCCACCTCGGTCGGCGACGAGGGCGGCTTCGCGCCCAAGGTGAAGTCCAATGAGGCCGCGCTCGAGGCCATCGCCGCCGCCGTCAAGGCCGCGGGCTTCCGCCTGGGCAAGGACATCTTCCTAGCCCTCGACGTGGCCGCCTCCGAGTTCTACGACGAGAAGTCCGGCAAGTACACCTTCCACAAGTCCGACAACTCCAAGCGCTCCTCGGAGCAGATGATCGCCTTCTACAAGGACCTCCAGAAGCGCTACCCGATCGTCTCGATCGAGGACGGCTTCTCCGAGGCCGACTGGACGGGCTGGAAGAAGGCCACGGACGCGATGCCCGGCACGCAGCTGGTCGGCGACGACCTGTTCGTGACCAACACCGATTTCCTCCGGCGCGGCATCAAGACCGGCACCGCCAACTCCATCTTGGTCAAGGTGAACCAGATCGGCTCCCTCACCGAGACCTTCGACGCCGTCGCCATGGCCCAGCGCGCCAAGTACACGGCCATCATCTCCCACCGCTCGGGCGAGACGGAGGACGCCACCATCGCCGACATCGCGGTGGGCCTCAACGCCGGCCAGATCAAGACCGGATCGCTCTGCCGCTCCGACCGCGTCGCGAAGTACAACCAGCTGCTCCGCATCGAGGAGCAGCTCGGCTCTCGCGCAATCTACGCCGGCAACGGCTGGTCCTGGGGCGCCTGAGCCTCGTCATCGACGACATGAATAGGGCCGCCCTCTGGGCGGCCCTTCTGCTTGCCGGAATCCCGGGTCAGCGTGATTCCAGACCGACGGAATTCACCGCGATCACGCGATACTTGCCGCCGACCTTGGCGCCCTTGTCCACGAAGCGCAGGGCGGCGAGGGGCAGGGTGGGCGTGTCGCCGTAGGTCATGCCTTGGAAGAGCGGACGTCCGAAGCTGCTCTTGGGGTTCTCGGGCAGACGCCCGACGACCTTGCCGTCCTTCTCGATGACGAACTGCCGCAGCCCGCTCTCGAGGTCGGCGTAGGCGTCCCAGGTCAGCTCGACGCCCTCGTCGGTCTGGCGCGTCTTAAGCCCGAACGGCGCCGGCGGCGGCGTGCGATCTTCGGTGGCGCCCGATTTGACATACTGCTCCCAGGCAGGGACGAATGCGGCGGGCAGCCAGCCGGCCTTCAGGTCGACTCCGGGAACCGCACGTTCGGCGCCCGACTTCATGTCCACCGGGCGAAGGTCGGCGCCTTTCTCGGGCAGACGCAGGGCGAGGCAGGCGTCGAAGAACGCGAGGCAGGCGTAGCGCATGTCGCCCGTCTGGTGGGAGGTCAACGGGTCGGGGGCGAAGGCGATCGGCGCGCCCTTGCCGCGGTAGTCCTTGAACATCGCGACCGCCCCGGTCCACGCACCGTTGAAGCGTTTGTCGCCGTTCTCCTTCACGCCGGGGTTGGCGATCATCGTGATGCCGTAGGCCTCGTGCGGGAGGATCACCTCGGGAATCTGGCGTTCCTGCTTCGGATCCTCGGGCTTCTGCCAGTACGAGTAGGCCGTGCCGGATCGGAACCAGATGCAGACGATTCGCTTCGGGTGGAGGGCCTGCATGATGCTGGCCCAGAAGCCCCCTCCGCTGTGCCCCCACAGGCACCAGGGGGCGGTCGCGACCTCCGGATGGCCAGACTTGGCGGCAAGGTCATCCAGGGCCCGCAGGAAGACCTTCTCGGAGCCGTTGCGCGGGTCGCACCAGAGGCGGCAGTTGCCCTTCTCGGGCTGGTGGATCACCGGGCCGAGCAGCGCGCAGTCCCATTTGCGGGCCAGGGCCTGCCAGTGCAGGTCGTCCGCCGCGGTCACCGCGCCCTTGTTCGAGCCCTCGCCGCAGCCGTGCTGATGCACGATGATGCCGCGCACCGTCTTCACGCCCTCGGGAATCCAGAGGTTGTAGGTCGCGGGGAAGACGAGTTCGCCGGGCTTGTCCGACGCGGGGTAGGTGACGGTGTGCTTCGTGCCGTCGGCCAGGACGGCGAGCGGCAGCAGCAGGAGCGCGAGTTTGCTTCTCATGGGGGGTATGGAAATGACAGCTCCGTCCGTCCGTTGTTTCAAGCAAAGGGATTGCGGGCGTCACGGCCGGAAGTTTCCTTCCCACGTGAGCGAGCCCTCCCCGGCCCTTCCTTCCCTTCGCTGCGACGTCTGCCGCAGGCCCGTGCCGCTCTTCCTGTCCCGCTTCGGCTCCTCCTGTCCTTGGTGCGAAAGCTCCCGCAGGCCTCCGCGGCCTGAACTCCTTGCGGCGGGCCATCCCAAGGTCACCGCCGACCAGTCAGGCCGGACCGTCGTGCTCCACGTGCGTTCGGGCGGCGGGCTCTTCGCCCGGATCTGGTTCGGCGTGAGCCTCCTCCTGCTCATCATCTTCGCAGCCGTCGCCTTCTCCGGGGCGGAGATGCGCGTCAACGGCCGACTCATCAAGGAGCCGGGCCCGGAACATTACGCCCTGTTCCTCCTGCTGCCCGCGCTCTTCACCCTGGCCGGCGTGGCGATGCTCGCCTTGAGGCGGCGACTCACGCTCACCCCGGACCAGGTGCGTTCCGAGATCCTTCTGCCGGCGGGACTTGGCTGGAGCGAACGTCTGGCGGTCCACGGCCCGGCCTCGGCCTTCCTCGCGTTCCGCGGGGCGAAGGTCAACGGCCGGGCGGTCGACGCCGTCGTCGTCTCTTCCGGCGGCAAGGAGATCTCCTTCGGCAGCTTCATGGAGGAAGGCCTCAAGGAATATCTCGTGGCGGTCATCGCCGATCACTACGGCGCCGGCGAACCGTCCGCCCCTTTCCTCGCCGGGGAGGACGGAGGGCGTTGACGCTCTCCTGCCCGTCCTCAGGATGCCGGCGTGACCCCTTACCTCAAGGAGCGGCGCGAAGAGCTCATCCGCACCTACCGTGACGGCCTACTCAAGGACGTCATCCCGTTCTGGCTGCGACACGGGCTGGATCGGGACGGCGGCGGTATCTGGACCGCGCTGGGGCGGCGCGGCGAAATCGTTGACACGGACAAGTCCGTCTGGTTCCAGGGCCGAGCCGCCTGGACCTTCGCCACGCTCCACAACCTCGTCGAGCCGCGGAAGGAATGGCTCGACGCGGCGCTGTCCTGCGGCCGCTTCCTGCGCGACCGTTGCGCCGGGCCCGCGGGCAAGCTCAACTTCACCGTCACGGCCGCTGGCGACGCCCTTCGCATGCGGCGCTACGTCTACAGTGAGTGCTTCGCCGCCATCGGTTACGCCGCGCTGAGGCGCGCCACCGGCGACGAGGCATGGGGCGCCCTCTCCCGCGCGGCCTACGCGTCCTTCCTCCGGCATAGCTTCGAACCCGGACTCATCGCTCCCAAAGTGTCGCCCGAGACCCGCCCGATGAAGGCGCTCGCCCCCCTCATGATGACCCTGGTGACTGCCCAGGACCTGCGCGAGGATCTTGGCGACGTCGCCGTGCGCGGACGCACGATGACCGAGTGGGCCGCCTGGGCGGTGCAGGAGATCGCGCGCGATTTCGTGAAGCCCGACCTCCGTGCGGTGATGGAGGCCGTCGGGCCGGCCGGCGAGGTGATCGACCACTTCGAGGGCCGCCTCCTCAATCCCGGGCACGCCATCGAGGCCGCGTGGTTCATCCTGCGCGAGGCGAAGGCGCGCGGACGCGACGACTGGATGCGTCTGGGCCTGGACATGCTGCGCTGGATGTGGGAGCGAGGCTGGGACCGGGAGCACGGCGGGCTCCTTTACTTCACGGACGTCCACGGCAAGCCCGTCCAGGAATACTGGCATCACATGAAGTTCTGGTGGCCCCACAACGAGGCCGTCATCGCCACCCTCATGGCCCACCTCCTCACCGGGGAGGACGTCTACGCGGAGATGCACCGCCAGGTCCATGATTGGGCGCACCGCCATTTCCCCGACCCCTCGCACGGTGAGTGGTTCGGCTACCTCGACCGACAGGGCCGGCCCACCACCGAGCTCAAGGGCTCGATGTGGAAGGGGCCATTCCACCTGCCCCGCCAGCAGCTGCTGTGCTGGCGGATGCTGGAGCAGGCGGGCTGAACGACCTCACCGCGCGTCGAGTCCCAGTCCGGTCACCTTGCGGAAGAGCACCACCGTGTTGCTGTTCGGTTCGTAGAGCACCCCGAGGTCTCCGCCGATGCGCGCGATGGAACTGTACGCGAAAGGTCCGGGAAACAGCAGGGTCGATTCCGCCCAGGTCCTGCCGCCGTCATCGGACCGCCGGAGCGTCCCGTTGGTGCGTCCCTTGCCGGCGGGATTCAGGAAGAGCAGCGAACCGGCCTTGTCGCGCGAGACCGCGAGCAGGCTGCCCTGGCAGGTCGGCTCGGGAAGGGCCGGGTCATCGGCCGCCTTCGTCCAGGTGACGCCGCCGTCCGAAGACCAGGCCACCTTGCGCAGCCCCGTCCCCTTCCAGCGGCGTGAGTTGAGGTAGATCCGTCCGTCGGAAGATTGCGCCACCTGCACCTCGTTGAGCTGCATGCCTTCCTGCGGGACAGGCTCGCCCCGCCGCCAGGTGCGGCCGCCGTCGTCGCTGATGGCCGCCCAGTTGACGAAGTTGCGTTTAGGGTCCTGCGAATTGAAGGGGATGATCAGCCGTCCCGCGTGCCTGCCGCCGGCCAGCTGGATGCCGATGCCCGGGCCGGAGGCGCAGGTCACGGCGTCCTCGGGCTTGAGCGAGTCGCTGAGGTCGACCGGTCCGGACCAGCTCGCCCCTTCGTCATCCGACGTGATCATCTTGAGCCGGTTGCCCTTCGGGTCCTTGGGTCCGGCCGGCAGTCCGCTGAACTCCTTGCCCCCTGCAGGGAAAGTCTGGAAGAAGAGGAAGACCCTGCCGCTGCGGGCGTCCTGGACGAGGCAGGGGTTGTTGCAGCTGTCGGCCCCCTGTTCGTAGGCGACGAAGGGTTTCGACCAGGAGGCGCCGCCGTCCTTGGACACCGAGACCAGCAGATCGTTGCCCGCCTGGTCGGTGGCATTGTCGCGGGCCTCGGCTGACGCGATGAGGGTGCCTTTTGCCGTCGCGAGCAGCGCCGGGATGCGCACGGAGGCGTGGGGGATGTTCTTCTTCGCCTCGAAGACCGCGACTGCGGGCGTGTCGGCGAGACGGGGCTGGGCGCAGAGCGTC
Organism: Verrucomicrobiota bacterium; assembly: GCA_046080425.1. Taxonomy (GTDB): domain Bacteria; phylum Verrucomicrobiota; class Verrucomicrobiia; order Opitutales; family UBA953; genus UBA953. The sequence goes on along the minus strand of JBJTTY010000102.1, from coordinate 11,489 downwards.
GCAGCCGCGAGGAGGAGGGCGGGAATCAGTCTTTCCATGAGAAATAGCCCATCGCCTCCAGTTCGCCGAGCATCGCCTTGAGCTCGGCCGGAGACGGGTTGCCGTTGGGCAGGCGGGCGGGGCCGACCGGCACGCCGAGTTCGCGCATGAGGGCCTTGGCCGCCCCGAGGTAGCCGCGTCTCGCGAGCACGTCGACCACGGCGGGCACGCGGGCCTGGTCGGCTTCGGCCGCCCGGCGGTCGCCCCGCGCGTGCGCCTCGATGATGCGTCGCAGCACGCCCGGCATGAAGTTGTAGGTGCTGCCCACGCCGCCCTTGGCGCCCGCTTCGAGCGCCTCGAGGTAGCGTTCATCGATGCCGTAGGGCAGGTCGAAGCGTCCGCCCTGCAGCGCGGCGCCCCGGCGCATCGCCGCGAGGTCGGGATTGGAATACTTCACGCCGGCGAGGTTGGGGATGCGGCGGGCGGCGGCCTCCAGGAAGCCGTCGACGGGGAAGCCGGAGATGCCCGTCATCGCCGGGATGTCGTAATAGTAGAACGGCGTGCGCGGGCACGCCCCGGCCACGACCTCGCAGCAGGCCACTAGGTCCTCCAGCGTGCGCGGCCGGAAGTAGCTGGGCGCGATCATCGAGACCGCGTCCGCCCGGTTGCCTTCGGCGTGCGCCGCCAGCGCCGCCGCGTCCTGCAGGCAGTTGGAGCCCACGTGCACCACGACCTTTACCCCGTGCCCGGGGCCCTCCTTCGCCCAGGCGTCCGAGAGGGAGGCACGCTCCGCGACGGTCAGCGAGCTGCTTTCTCCCGTCGTCCCGCAGATGAAGGCGGTCGTCAGGCCGTGCCTGGCGAGGTGCGCCGCCAGCGGACCCACGCCCGCCAGGTTCACCGATCCGTCGGCGTGCATCGGCGTGTGGGCCGCAGGGCACAGTCCGCGGAAGGAGAAGGGGGCGCTCATCGGGGGGCGGGGCGGGACGGGATGCGGATGCTTAGGACGAGCCATGCCGAGAGACAAGCGATCCCCGCGAATCCGCCGAAGACCAGCTCCAGGGGCACCTCGCGGTCGCGCAGCCAGCCGAACCCGACGTCCGCGAGCCCGCCGCAGGAGATGCTCACCAGGTTCATCAGTCCGTAGCCCGTCGCCCGCAGTCCCGGCCGGGTGATCTGGGCCAGGATCGGCATGTTGTTAGAGTCGAAAAGTCCCCAGCCGAGGCCGAACAGCATCAGGAATCCGATGGCCAGCGGGAGCGAGCCCCGGTCCAGGACCAGCCCGACGCCGAGCATGGCAGGGATGATGAGCGCCATGCCGAGCGCGCTCACCTGGACGCGTCCGCGTTCGGACGAACGCATGCGGCGGTCCGCCAGCCAGCCTCCGGCCACCGCGCTGAGCACCGCCGCGCCCTGCCACCAGATGACCGCGCTGAAGCCCGCGAGGCCCTGCGTGAGCTTCAGCTCCTTCTGCAGGACGCTCGGCATCCAGTCGCGCACGACCCAGCCCGCCATCGCGGGCAGGGTGAAGTAGGCGAGGAGCAGGAGGAAATTCCGGTCGCCGAGCAGCTCCTTCACCGAACGCGACGGAGGCGCCTTCTCACGTTCCGTCTCATGGCGCGCCTCCCTGAGCAGCAGGAAGAGGGGCGCCGCGTAGAGGACGCCCAGTCCGCCGAGGAACGCGAAGGAGGCGGCCCAGCCGATGTCCGGGTCGTCGGCCGCGAACCCGCCGAGGCTGCCGAGCATCACGCCCGCGTAGATGCCGACCTGGTGCAGGCCCACGGCCCTCGAACGTGTCGCGCCGGCATGGTGGTCGGCGATGAGCGCCAGCGCGGCCGGGATGTAGAACGCCTCGCTGAGTCCCATCACCGCGCGCGTGACGACGAGCTGGTCGTACGTGGTGACGAGCGACGTGGCCCACGTGTCGGCCGACCAGATGAACAGGCTCGCGCAGATGATCCAACGGCGGCTGAGGCGGTCCGCGACGAGTCCGGCCAGGGGGCTCGCGAGGGCGTACGTCCACTTGAACCAGGCCAGCATGTGACCCCACTTCTCCATCTTGTCCCCGCCCTCGAATCCGGAGACGCCGGCCATGATCGACTTCTGCATCGTCGCGATGAGCTGCCGGTCGAGGTAGTTGAGCAGCGCCACCGGCATGAGCAGCGCCACGGCGATCCACGCGATCCTCGGCGCGCCCGCGTTCATCGGCGTTCCGCCGGCAGCGGCCAGGCGCTCACTTTGGCCGTGCGGTGTCCGGGCCGGTTCTCGCCGCCGACGGTCACGAGGCGGTTCCCGAGCCGGAGGAGCGGCGCGGTGACGACGGGCTCGGGCCAGCGGCCAATCACGTGCTGCGTCATGCCGTCAAAGGCGATGATGTCGCGGGAGAGTCCCGGATGGTCCTTCGGCGGACGGGGATAGTGGCGTCCGTCGTCGCCGCCCACGAAGATCAGCCGGCCGGCCGACGGGACGCCTGGGCCGGCTGCGGCCACGATCGGCCGGTCGAGCGTCGATTCCCTGCGGTCGCTTCCTTGCGCAAGCAGCACCGAGGATCCGTAGACGCGGAATGGTTTGCCATCCTGCTCCTTGAGGCCGCATCCCGAGGCGATGAGCGCGCTGTCGCCGGCCCGACCGACGATGGGCAGGATGCCCCATGAGCCGAGGTCGTCCCGTCGTGTCCATCCAGCGGAGGGCCGCGTGAGGTCGAGTTCGAGGCAGGGAAGGGCCGTCCGCACGGCGTCGGGATGGTCGGAGCCGCCGACCACGAGCAGCGTGCGTCCGTCGGAGGCGTGGCCTGCGAAGGCGCGCGGCGCCGGCAGGGAGGCGAGTGTTCGCACCTTTCCGTCGGCGCCCACCACCAGCGTGGCCGAATGATGGGCCTTCTCGTCGCAGCCGCCTGCGATCACCATCGCCCGCCGGTCCGGCGTGGCCGTGAAGGCCGCGTAGGCGACGTCATGCGGCAGTTCGCCGACCTTGCTCCAGGTCCAGACGCCGTCATGGCGGCTGAGCAGGAGCACGTCGCGGTAGTAACGTTTGACGCCCCCTTCCCAGGGCGGCCCTTCGGGGAAATTGCAGCCCCCGGCGGCGAGGATCGCCTCCTCTCCGCGTTCGTCGAGCACCGTGACCGCGGCCATGCCTCCCCGCCCGTGCCGGTCGGGCAGGTCGGGCAGCTCTGGTCCGCCCGCGCAGCCGTGGAGCAGCGTCGCGATGAGGACGAGCCATGGGGTCAATGCGCTGGGGCGGGGCATCGGGTTCCGTTTTAGCGGAGCCCGGGGCCTCCGCCAACCCCCAACCTCACGATTCGCGGATCAGCCAGCCCTCGACGGACCTCACGAAGGGCCGTGCTTCGCCGTTGGTGACGGCGAACCCGCCGCCCCAGGGCGCGCAACCGGTGGAGAGCAGGCCGCTGGATCCATCGGGCTCCTTCGTCCATGCGTCCCCCATGCGGGAATAGCTGAGGACGGCCTTGCCGTAGCCCGGGTGCTTGGAGGCCTCGACCTTGCCGGAGAGACTGCCGTCATCGCCGCCCAGCACCAGGATGCGGTCGCCGACGACGGGACATGGCGAGGGCGCGCCCGCGCAAGGACGCGGCATGGGCGAGAGCCGTCTCCATTCCTTGCCGAGCGTGAAGGCGTGGCAGTCCGACAGGTGCTCTCGCTCCACGCCCTTCGCGGCAGGCGCGATGGAAACCCCGCCGAAGAGGTAGAAGGTGTCCTTGGTGCCCGCGGCCTGGGCAAGCATGCGGCCGCCGCCCGTGCAGAGCGGCAGCTCCTTCCAGCCGGCGTTGAGATTGGCGAGGTCGAGCGCGTAGGCCGACGAGGACGCGCTCGATGCGTCCGGCCGTTCGGTGCCTCCCGCGACGATGACCTTGCTGCCGACGAGCGCGCCGGCCGCATAGGCCAGCGGGCGGGGAAGGAAGGGGAAGGGTCGGACCTTGAGACCGTCTTCCTCCAATGAGAGAACGTAGCAGTCCGGATAGTGGCGGTGGGAGTCGGCGCCGCCGACGATCAGCACCCCCTGGCGTATCGAGACGGCGACGCCGTAGCCCATCGGTCGCGGCAGCCTGCCCGCGCGGGCCCACTTGCGTGACCGCGGCGTGGCCAGCGTCCACACGTCGTCGTGCCACTTCTTGAGGCCTCCTTCCCAGCCCGGACGTTCGGGATAGTTCGATCCTCCGGCGCAGACCAGGACGTCGCCGGCGGCGCCGACGAACGGCCCGCCGGTGCCGGGGGCGTTTGGTGTGTCGGGCAGTCGGGTCCAGCGCATGACGAAGTGAGACGGAGTTTGAGGAAAACCCGGGACGTCGGGGTGTCCAGAGGTATCGCCCCCGGGCCGGGTTTTGTGGTTTGACAGGCCAGCCCGACCCTTGCCTTTATCCACCTTCCTCCGCACTGCCTGGTAGCTCAGCGGTAGAGCAGGTGACTGTTAATCACTTGGTCGCAGGTTCGATCCCTGCCCAGGCAGCCAGGAGGGGCGTCCCGCAACCTTCGCCTTGACCCACGTGTCCCGCGGGGGAGGATTGCCCCATGGGACAACAGTACAACAAGGTCATCAAGCGCCGCCGCCGTCGGGCCTACCTCGAACGCCGCAAGGATCGCATCAAGGCCGCCCGCGCCGCCGCCGGCAAGAAGAAGGCCAAGAAGTGAGCCGCCTCGGCGGACGCCTCCTGGCCGCCGCCCTGCTGGCGACGCTGCTCGGCGGCTGCGACCGCCAGCCTGCTTCCGGAATCGAGCAGCCCGGAATCATCCTTCTCGCGGAGAAGCGCAGGTCCTCCTCGGACACGGTGCGCATCGACGACACCTTCGGGCGTCCGGAGGATGACGGCGTGCATGTCTCGCTGCGTTCCGACCCGAAGTTCCGTCCGGGACATTATTTCTTCCTGCAGTTCGACTTCGCGCCGCCCGAGGGATCCACGCTCGTCGTCCAAGTGGTGAGACGTGACGGAGTGGTGCCTGAAAGGCATGTCTTCCCCCTCGTGCGCAGGCCCGTTCCGCCCCTCGGTGAATATGCCGTCGGTCTCACCGGAGCGCATGCCGGTCCCGACGGCTGGAGACCCGTGGCCTGGCGTCTCTCCTTGGTCGACGCATCCGGCCGCACGCTGGCGGCACGTCACAGCTTCCTCTGGGGCACCCCTGACGACGTTCGCTGAGGCATGGCTGCGGCGGCCTGGACTCCCTGGCGCCGGCTCCGGCTTCTCCGCGGACTTCCCGAGGCTTCCCTGGCCGAAGTGCTGGACGGCGGACAGTCCTTCCGTTGGACGCGCACGGCGGACGGCGAATGGACGGGCGTATTCGGCCGCCATGTCGCACGGCTGCGCTCCGTCTCCGGCTCGGTCGAGTGGAGCGGTCTAAGCGGCGACGCCGGCGTCGAAGGCTCACTGCTGTTCTATCTCGACGCCGCGGGGGAGCAGGATCGCGTCGCCGAGGCGCTCCCCTGGCGTTCCGACGCCGTGCTGCGCTCCGCGATGGCGCTGCATCCGGGGCTGCGCATCCTGAGGCAGGATCCGGCGGAGGCCCTGCTGTGCTTCCTGTGCAGTTCGAATAAGCGCATCGTCCAGATCAGGAGCATGGTGGCCTCTCTGGCCCGCGAGCTCGGACCGCCCGTCGGCGGCGGCCATCGCGCCCTGCCGGGCTGGCGTGAGCTGGCCGAGGCCGATGACCGCCTGCTGCGCGCCTGCGCGCTGGGTTACCGCGCAAACTACGTCCGCGGGACGGCCCGTCTCCTGGCGGACCGACCTGACTGGGCCGCCGAATGGTCGCGGCTGGAAACCCCCGCCCTGTTGGAGCGCCTGGGCGCCCTGCCCGGAGTGGGCCCCAAGGTGGCCGCCTGCGTGGCGCTCTTCGGGTTCGGCCGCCTCAGCGCCTTCCCCGTCGACACATGGATCGTGCAGGCGCTCGCCGCCGCCTATGGACTCAGGGACTGGAGTCCGGCCCGCATGGCGGAGTTCGGAAGGATCCATTTCGGCGAAGGCGCCGGCCTCGCGCAGCAGCATCTCTTCGCGGCCGTGCGGGCCGGCAAGCTTCCCGGCATGGAACTCAGGCGTCCGAAGGCCGCACCTCCCAGGTCTCGCGGACGACCTCGGGCGTGAGCGAGGAGTCGGGCGGCCCGATGGCGACCAGCCTGCCTTCCGCAAGCACGGCCGCCGTGTCGGCCGAGCGCGCCAGTTCGAAGTCGTGCGTCGCGATCACCACCGAGGTTCCGGCGGAGCGCAGCGTCGCCAGCGCGTCGATGACGGCCTGCCTCCGTCCCGCGTCGAGGTCGGCCGTGGGCTCGTCCAGCAGGAGAAGGCTGCCGTACGGCTCCTCGGCGTTGGACAGCGCAAGGGCGAGATGCGCCATGCGTCGTTCGCCTCCGGAGAGGCCGAAGATCCTGCGTTCCATCAGTCCGCCAGCGCCGAGCCTGACGCACCATTCCCGGGCGGCCAGAGGTCTTGGCGAGAGCATGAGCAATTCGCCCAGGGTGAAGTCCCAGGCGCAGTTAGGATTCTGAGGGCAGTAGCCCGTCCCTCCTGGCGCTCGCAGGGAGAGCTCCCCGTCCGAGGGCGGAACCAGACCGGCGAAGGCCCGAAGCAGCGTGGTCTTGCCGGCTCCGTTGGGCCCCACGACTGCGAGCGTCCGGGACGGCTCCGCCGAAAGCGAGACGCCGTCGAGCACGCGCGAACCGCCCAGCGTCACGCCCAGCCCCCGCGCGTGGACGAGCGGCTCAGTCATGGGCCTTCCTCGCGATCCATACGAAGGCGGGCGCCCCCAGCGCGGCCATCACGGCGGCCGCCGGGAGCGTCCCTGAGGTGAAGGCGGAGCGTCCGACCGTGTCCGCCGCGGTGAGCAGGGCGGCGCCCATGAGTCCGGAAAGGGGGATCAGCATGCGGTGGGAAGGGCCGGCGAGGGCACGGGCCAGGTGCGGGGCGATGAGGCCGAGGAAGGCGACCTGCCCGACGAGGCAGGTGGCGGCTCCGGCGGCGACCGACGTCAGGAGCGCGGACCGTATCCTCAGGCCGCGCGGATTACAGCCGAGCGTGACGGCCACGTCGTCGCCGAGCGAGAGCCGGTCGAGTCCGCCCGCCAGCCGTAAGGCGGCCAGCGTCGCCGCGACGCAGGCGAGAGCGGGCAGCCAGACGGTCTCCGGCGTCGCCGTCCCGAGCCAGTCTCCGTAAGCGCCGTTGGCGATGGTCTCCCTCGCGCCCGGCCGCACGGAGGCGACGATCAGCGTGGCCGCCGCCGTGAACGCGTTGACTCCCAGTCCCGCAAGCAGCAGACGGGCGGAGCCGCCGCCGCCGCCGAAGGTCGCGAGCGCCGCGGAGGCGAGCGTCGCTCCGACGAACCCTGCCGCCGGCAGTCGCCAGGCCTCGCTCCATGCCGCCTCGGGGGCGAAGCCGAGCAGCAGGGCCGCGCCGAGCAGGGCGCCGCCGAAGACTCCCGTGAGTCCGGGGTCCGCGAGGGGGTTGCGGAACACGCCCTGCTGGAGCGCGCCGCCGACGCCCAGTGCCAGTCCGGCGCAGGCGGCGGCCGCCGCGCGTGGTGCACGCAACAGGGCCAGCGCGCCGCCTTCGCCCCAGCCCATGCCGGTCGATCCGACGGAAACGGCGATGAACGTCGTTAGCGCCACGAGCGCGAATCCCAGCGCGAGCGCGGCCGGCCCGCGGATCATCTTCCGAGCTCCTTCAGCAGGTCGCCGAGAGGATTGGGACGGCGTCCGGGCGCGGCCTCACCGCCCGGAGCGGCCTGCGGGGCGCGCTGGGGCTGCGCCGGCGCGGAACGGTTGCGGCTGACCGCGGCCTGGATGCGCTCCGTGAGGTCGTTGCGGATGTCGTTCAACGAGCCGGTCACCTTGACGCCCGGGCCGAGCGTTAGCCCGTCCGGCGAAGGCGCGGCCTCCGCGAATCCGAGGATCTGGAAGTAGTCGGCGAACTCGCCGCGTCCGCGCAGCTGGGCGTCGATCGCCAGCGGGCGGTCGGCGAGGGCGAGCGCAGGGTTCATGCTGATGCCGCCGCTGGCGGTCAGCGTGAGCTCCTCGTTGCGCGCCTCGAGCTTCGTGAGCTTCAGCGTGCCGCTCGCGAGACGTTCCGCCCTGACCTCCACGAGGTCATAGCGGAAGTCGGACACGGACCGCTGCAGCTTGGCGGCCGCCGAAAGCGCGGCTCCTCCCTTGAGAAGCTTCTCGTTGCCTCCCAACGCTCCGCCCAGGATGGCGACCGCTCCGAGCACGTCGGCGATCTCGCCGGCTCCCTGCGTGATGCCCGCCGCCTTGCCCTTGCCGTCGCCGAAGGCCCTGAGCCTGCCCCCCTTGGAGACCGCTTCGGCCTCGATGACGGCGCGTCCGGCGAGTTCGCCCGCGGTGCCGGCCGTCGCGGTCACGCGGAGCTTCGCGTCCCCCTTGCCTTCGAGCATGTCCTTCGTCGAGGGGAAGCCGGCGAGCAGGGCTCCTAGGTCCAGCTGCTGCGCGCTCAGGTCGGCGCCCAGCACGTAGGGACCTCCGGAAGTCTGGGGTCGGAAGCCCAGCGCGCCCTTGCCGTTGAACGAGCCTCCGGAGAGCTTCCCGACCAGGCGGGAGAGCAGCAGCGACGGGCCGTCCGCCGCGAGCGTGGCTTCGATGGACTCCGCCCTGACGCCCATCGCCGTCACGCTGCCCACCCTGATCTCCGCGCCGCCCGTGTGACCCGCCCAGAAGGGCGCGCGGTCGGGCTTGGGCTGGACGGCTTCCGTGGCGGCCGGCTCCGTCGACTTCGGGACGAGCGCCATGAAGTCGTCAACGGTCACCGAAGGCACGTCGATCTCCGCCCGCCAGTCCGTCGACCGCCCTGACTTCGTCTGCTTCAGCGTGAACTTCCCCTCGCTTCTGCCGAGGGCGACCAGACGGAATCCGCCCTGGGCTTCGAACCCTTGCGGTCCGGGGACGTAGCCAGCCTCGACCGAGGCGGAGGAGACGCGCACGGGGCTTTCACGCAGCACCACGTCGGCAAGCTCGAGCGAGGCGGACATCCTTCCGTCGGCGTTGCGCGCGGCGCGCGCGCGGTAGCTGCCCGCGGTGGCGACGGAGAGCGGGGCCGCGAAGGGCTGTTCGGCGAGGGCGCCGAGAGCGCCGCCCAGGCTGAGCGTCGTGGGCGCTTCGCCGAGGCCAATCACGATGTCGCCGGCGGCGAGCGTGCGCCCCCGGTTCTTCAGTTCGGCTTTGCCGAGGCCGATGGTCGAGGCCTTGTCCCCGAGCACGATGTCGAGCGTCGCGGTGAGGTCGCAACGGTCGGCCCATTTCCTGCCCTCCCAGCTGACCGAGGTGCCGATGAGCGAAAGCGGGGCGCCCTCCGTGCGGATGAAGAGACCTTCGTTCCTGAATCCCACGGCGAGCTCGGCGCGCTGCATGTCCCCCGTGAGGCCGAGTCCGGGCACGAGGGCGGCCACCGATTCCAGCGGCAAGGTGTTCGCGGAGACTTCGAGCAGCGTTCCCGCGGGCTTGGGTCCGCCCACGGCGTAAGGCTGACGAAGCCTGAGCGAGAGCAGGGCGGAGCCGTTCCGTGAGATGCCGGCCTCCATGCGGGAGACCGTCGGCAGTCCTCCCGGATCCCGGGCCGCGTCGGCCTTCACCGCCGCCCGGAGGCCCTTCATCTTCTCCTCCGGCAGGTCCTGCCATCCCGGCATGGTGGCGAGCGCCGCCAGGTCGAGATCGGCGTCCGCCGCGGCCTTCCAGGATCCGCCTTCCCCCGGCCGGAAGGTCAGCGAGCCGCCGACGATGCGTCCGCCGGAGAAGCCGGCTTCGAAGGGCGCGAGCGTGATCATCCCGCCCTCCGTCCTGAGGGGGAAGGAGGCGTTCAGGTCCTTGAAGAGCGGCTTGCCGTCGACGCTCACCGCGACCTCGCGGAAGGCGTGCGTCCTTCCGCCCGTGACTTCGGGGCGGCCCTTGACGAAGGAGATCGCGGCCTCGCCGCTCCACCTGCCCGAGGTGATGACTGCGCCCGTCGCGGCGAGGAAGGGGTTGAGCGCGACCAGATCCGCGTCGTCGGCGGCGACGGTCAGCGCCGCGCCGGAAGAGTCCTCCGGGAGGGGCCCGCTCTTCCAGAGCAAAGGCGCCGGCGCGGTGATGGCGATGCCATGGCCTCGGGCCTCAAGCCTTTCGACCGTCATGCCTTGGGAGTCTGTGCGAGCGGCGAGCCTGACCGACCATTCCGACTTCACGCCCTTGGGCAGCAGCCGGGAGACGCGTGAAAGGTCAGCCCAGGAAGCGCGCAAGTCCGTTTCGAGGGACCAGCCGGCGTCGCCTTGGGCGGCTTTCGCGGAACCTCTGAGGCGGCAGTCCGGAAGGCTTGAGCTCAGGATGCCGAACTTGGACGGGTCGACGTCCAGGGCCGCGTCCATCCTCAGCCTGCCGTCGCCGTCCATCTTGCCGCTGAACTTCAAGGCTTCACGCGAGCCCGCGTCCTTGACGCCGCCCGTGAGCGCCAGGCCGCCGTCCTCCGGTCTGGCTTCGCAGGCGAGTTCCATCGAGCCCGCGGCGAGCGGGCTGGCGTCCTTCGCGGTCGCGCGGAGACTGAGTCGGCGTATGTCGCGCGCGATTTCGGCCGGAGAGAGTCCGTGGCCGCCGAGCGGACGTTCAAAGGAGCCAGTAAGGACCAGTTCACCCCGTGGCTCGGTGCGACCTTTCCCCACCTCGAATCCCGGCCAGGCCAGCCCGGCGCGCAGGTCCGCATCGCCGGCGGAGTCGACGCCGTCTCCTTGGACGCTGAAGCGGACGACGGAGCCGTCCTGCAGTGTCACCCTTCCTGAGGCCGAATAGGGGCCGAGCGCGAAGGCGGGCAGCTTCGTCTGCGCAGCGGAATCGGGAGCCTCCGGGGCGTCCTTGCCGGGCGACTTGCGCCCGCTGAGGTCGATTTCAACGCCCTTGATCTCAAGCGACTCGAGCGCGACCTTGCCGGTGAGGGCGCTGAGCACGGCCAAGTCCCCCTTCAATGAGGAGGCCTTCAGCCGTGTGCCGTCCGTCAGCGTCAGGTCGACGGCACCCGTCTTGAATGAACCGTCGATGGAAGCTTCCGCAGCGGAGACCGTCCCCTTCAGTCCGGCTGACTCGAGCAGTCCGGGCAGCCTTTTCGCCAGAGGTTCGGGTCGGAGTTCCGATTCAATCCAGACCAGGGCCGCGCCGGCCAGCACGGCGACGACCAAGGATGACCAGAGGGCGATGCGGACGAAACGGCGCATGGGGGACGAGGCATCTTGCCGCCGCCCCCGAGCCCGGGCAACAAAAAGCCCGACGGAACGCGTTCCGCCGGGCTGTCAGTTCAGTCGGCCGCGGCCGTGTCAGGCCTGCCCCTTGTCACGGGGCCGGCGGGTGGCCTGGCCGGCCGCCAGCTTCTTGCGCAGGTAGAGGGCCTTCAGGTTCTCGGCTTCGGGGCTGAAGTCGGCGACGATGTCTGAGGCATCGACCGAACGCAGCTTGTGGAGGATCTGGTTGCGGCCGTAGCGGAGCTCTTTGGAGGCGTATACGCTGTCCTCCTCGAGCTGCTGGATCAGGTATTCGAGCTTCCGGCGGGC
>JBJTTY010000101.1:0-26073 GCA_046080425.1 Verrucomicrobiota bacterium | reverse complement strand
CTGAACAGCTGGCCGGACAACGCCAACCTCGACAAGGCGCGCCGCCTCCTCTGGCCGATCAAGCAGAAGTACGGCAGCAAGATCTCCTGGGCCGACCTCATGATCCTCACCGGCAATGTCGCCCTAGAAGACATGGGCTTCCCGACCTTCGGCTTCGCCGGCGGCCGTACCGACGTCTGGGAAGCGCAGGAAGACATCTACTGGGGTCCTGAGACCGAGTGGCTCGGCGACAAGCGCTACAAGGGCGACCGCGAGCTCGAGCACCCGCTCGGCGCCGTCCAGATGGGCCTAATCTACGTCAACCCGGAAGGCCCGAACGGCAAGGCCGACCCGCTGGCCTCCGCCCGCGACATCCGTGAGACCTTCGCCCGCATGGCCATGAACGACGAAGAAACCGTCGCCCTCATCGCCGGCGGTCACTCCTTCGGCAAGGCCCACGGCGCGGCGACGCCCGTCGGTAACGTGGGTCCGGAACCCGAAGGCGCGCCCCTCGAAGAGATGGGCCTCGGCTGGAAGAACAAGTACGGCAAGGGCAACGGCGCGGACACCATCACCAGCGGCCTCGAAGGCGCCTGGACGAGCACCCCGGCCCGCTGGTCCTACCAGTACCTGACCAACCTCTGGAACTACGAGTGGGTCCTCACCAAGAGCCCGGCCGGCGCCCAGCAGTGGACGCCCAAGGACGGCGCCGGCGCCGGCACCGTGCCGGACGCGCATGACAAGTCGAAGCGTCACGCTCCGATGATGTTCACCACCGACATCGCGCTGAAGATGGATCCGGCTTACGCCAAGATCACCAAGCGCTGGGCCGAGAACCCGAAGGAGTTCGAAGTAGCCTTCGCCAAGGCCTGGTACAAACTCACCCACCGCGACATGGGTCCCTATGTCCGCGGCCTCGGACCGCTCGTGCCCCCGGCCCAGCTCTGGCAGGACCCCGTCCCGGCCGTCGACCACCCGCTGGTCGACGCCGCTGACGTCGAAGGCCTGAAGAAGGCCGTCCTCGCCACCGGCCTGCCCACCTCCCAGCTCGTCTCGGTCGCCTGGGCTTCCGCCTCGACCTTCCGCGGCAGCGACAAGCGGGGCGGCGCCAACGGCGCCCGCATCCGCCTCGCCCCGCAGAAGGACTGGGAAGTGAACAACCCGGCCGAACTCGCCAAGGTGCTCGCCGCCCTCGAGAAGGTGCAGGCCTCCTTCAACGCCTCCGCCAAGGGCGGCAAGAAGGTCTCCCTGGCCGACCTGATCGTCCTCGCCGGCAACGCCGCGGTGGAAGACGCCGCCGCCAAGGCGGGTACGCCCGTGAAGGTGCCCTTCCACCCGGGCCGCACCGACGCCACCCAGGAGATGACCGACGTCGCCTCCGTGGGCGTTCTCGAGCCCAAGCATGACGGCTTCCGGAACTTCCTCGGCCGCAAGCTCGACCGCCCGGCTCCGGAAAACCTCGTCGACCGCGCCCAGCTCCTGACGCTCTCCGCGCCGGAGATGACCGTGCTCGTCGGCGGCATGCGCGCGCTGGACACCACCGTGGGCTTCCCCGGCCTCGGCGTGATGACCAAGCGTCCTGGCCAGCTGACCAACGACTTCTTCGTCAACCTCCTCGACCAGTCCGTGGTCTGGGAGAAGGCGAAGGTCTGCGAGCACTTCTTCGAAGGCCGCGACAGCAAGACCGGTCAGGTGAAGTGGACCGCGACCTCCGTCGACCTCGTCTTCGGCTCCAACTCGCAGCTCCGCGCCCTCGCGGAAGTCTACGCGAGCGCCGACGCCAAGGAGAAGTTCGTGAAGGACTTCGTCGCCGCGTGGACCAAGGTCATGGAGCTCGACCGCTTCGACCTCGCCAAGAACTGAACCCATCCGCGGTTCGTCGACCAGGCCCGCCGGATCCGTCTGGCGGGCCTCTTTGTTGGCTGAGCATTGGAATGTGTATTTTCCCAGCGTAATCGTCTCCTTTACGGGAGCAGGCTGGGACTTTCCATCCAAACAGATGTCATAAAATCATGAAACCCCTCATCATTACGCTGCTGCTCGCGCCGCTGGCTGCGCTGCATGCGGCCGATGCGCCGAAGCAAAAGCCCAACATCATCCTCATCCTCGCCGATGACATGGGCTGGCGGGACCCGGCTTGTTTTGGCGGAAAAGCCGTGCCCACGCCGCACATGGACGCGCTGGCGGCCTCCGGCCTCCGGATGACCCGCTTCTACTCCTCCAGCGCCGTGTGCACGCCAACCCGCGCCGCCATCCTCACCGGGCGCTATCCGCTCCGTTTCGACATCCGCAGCCACTTTCCCGACGACGAGTCCCACCTGCCCCGGGGCGTGACGACGCTGCCCGCGCTGCTCAAACAGAACGGCTACCAGACCGCCCACGTCGGCAAATGGCACCTCGGAGGACTGCACCTCGCCCATGCCAAAAATCGCACGGCGAGCATCCCTGGACCTCGCGAGCATGGTTTCGATCATTACCTTTGCCAAAACGAGGAGCCGCCGCTGCGCACGCGCATGGGACAGGAACGCAGGCTCTACGCCGAGGGAGGGACCTGCCTGCTCCGGGATGACCGGTCCGTGACCGCGGACGATCCGTACTACCGGATGCACCTGACCGACATCATCGGCGCCGAGAGCATCCGGTTGGTGGAGCAGTTTCACGCCGCGAAGCGTCCGTTCTTCCTGAACATCTGGCATCTCGTCCCGCACCTGCCCTATGAGCCGGGCACCGAGCCGCACTGGTCAAACACCGCGGCGCCAGGCATCAGCGACGACCAGCACCGATTCCGGTCGATGATGGCGCACATGGACGCCACCATCGGCGACCTCCTGAAGAAGCTCGATCAGCTCGGAATCCGTGACAACACCCTCATCCTGATCACCAGCGACAACGGCGGGGTCTACGAGGGGGACATCGGTCCGCTCAAGGGCGGCAAGACCGACCTGCATGAAGGCGGGATCCGCGTCAGCTTCATGGCCTCCTGGCCGGGCAAGATTCCCGCCGGAGGGAGCAGCGCGGCCATCGGCAACGCCATCGACCTCCTCCCCACGCTCTGCGCAGCCGCCGGCGTGCCGGTGCCCGCCCAGGTGCGGGCCGACGGGGCGGACCTGCTGCCTCACTGGCGGAGCGGCGCCCCCGTCTCCCGCCCCGGTCCGCTGCTGTGGCAGCTCGATCTCTATTCGAGACTGCAGAGGCACTACCCCAAGCCCAAGCCCTTCGCCACCGAGGCGGCGATGGACGGCAAGTGGAAGCTGCTTTGCCGGGACGGACGGCCCGTGGAGCTCTTTGACCTGGAGGCGGACCTTTCCGAAACCACCAACCTGCTCCAGCAACATCCCGAAGTGGCCGAGCGACTCACCCGAGAGGTCCGCGCGTTCCTCGACGCACCCCGCGACGCCAGTGGGATCGCCCAGAAACGACCGGCCAAGAAGTGACCGGAGCCGCCCCTTCGCCCCAAGAAAAGACACCAGGCCGTCCAACAGGACAGCCCAAACCCTCCTTCATGAAACCCACCCTCGCCCTCCTCGCCGCCCTGCTGCTCGCGCCGCTGGCCGCCCTGCACGCGGCCGATGCGCAGAATTCCCAAGCCAAGCCCGAGCCCGTTCGGCCGGCCTTCTTCGAGGAGACCGTGCTCTGGCAGAACAAGGAGGAGGACGCCTGGCCCTACCATGTCTATGGCCTCGTCCGATCCGCCCAAGGCACGCTGCTCGCCTTCGCCGAAGGACGGCTGGGAAAGGGCGGCGACGCGGACCCGCATCATCTGGTGGTGAAACGCAGCACCGACGGCGGACGCACCTGGTCTGGCAACATCTACGTCGAGCGGGGCGACGGCTCGTTCTGGGCGGCCAACGGCCGACCCGGCAAACTGGAATGCTGGACGAACACCGGCCCCATCGTGGACGAGAAGACGGGGCGTGTCTTTTTCTTCTACGCGCTCAACGAAGGCACGCGGGAGCAGAACTGGACCCGGGTCTTCTACCGCTACAGCGATGACGACGGCCTGACCTGGTCTCCCTCGTCGAAGGATGGGGGCCGCGTCGAAGTGACGCACCTCTTCGCGGACAATCCCCACGGCTGGACCTTCCACATGCCCGGCCCAGGCCACGGCATCCAACTCCGTCACCAGCAGGGCAAGCACGCGGACAAGAACGGACGGCTCGTGCTCGCGGCGTGGCATCGGCGCGCGGTGACCGCCAACCCCCGTCTCTACGGCGTCTCGATGCTGGTCAGCGACGATCATGGCAAGACGTGGCGTCGGGCGGGCGATGCCGGCGTCGGGCATGGCATGGGCGAGGGCCGCATCGTGGAACTGGAGGATGGCCGCATCCTGTTGAATGCCCGCGGCGGCGCGGCCGTGCAGGACGGCAAGAAGATCAACACCCAGAAGCAACGCGTCGACGCCTGGAGCGACGACGCGGGCGAGACCTTCGGCCGCCCCGAAGTCCGCGCGGATTTCGGATACAGCGAGAACGGCTGCGATTCTTCGATCCAGCGCTACGCCACGACGACGCAGGCCGGCAGGAGCCTCCTGCTCTTCAGCCGCCCCGCCGATCCCACGCGCCGCGCCCGCATGACCGTGAGCCTGAGCGGCGACGAAGGGAAGACCTGGTCCGCGCACAAGCTCGTCCACGATGGGCCGAGCTTCTACTCCGACCTCGTCGTCCTCCCGGACGGCACCATCG
This sequence comes from Verrucomicrobiota bacterium, assembly GCA_046080425.1. Lineage (GTDB taxonomy): Bacteria > Verrucomicrobiota > Verrucomicrobiia > Opitutales > UBA953 > UBA953. The sequence continues at coordinate 21,412 of JBJTTY010000101.1, read as the reverse complement.
GCCTGCTCTACGGCAAAGGCCAAAGCCCCCACCGGCAACTGCCCGATCATGTCGCCTTCGCCCGCTTCAATCTCGCATGGCTCCGGAAGTAATGACCCTCACATCGGGCGCGGGACGGGAGCCTTGAAACGGCCAGGCCTCGATGAGGCGTGAATCAGACTGCTCTTTGCTTCTTCCAAACCTCAGGCCCGCCCTCACCGGCGGGCCTTTTTTGTCGGGGGCCGACCGGGCCTGCTTACGCTCTTCCCTTGAAGGGGTCTCTCCCCCAGTCTGCCGGCATGACGTCCGCCCCCGTCCTGCCGTCGGCCTCCCTCGGCCAGACGCTCCGACTCGCAGGCATGGCCATGCTGCTGCTCGGCGGCGTCGCTTCGGCGCGCACGCCGAACATCCTGCTCATCCTCGCCGACGACCTCGGTTACGGCGACGTCCGTTGCTACAACGACCAGGCCAAGGTGCCGACGCCGAACCTGGACCGACTGGCCCGCGAAGGCGCCCGCTTCACCGATGCGCACAGCCCCGCGACCGTGTGCACGCCGTCGCGCTACGGTCTCCTGACCGGCCAGATGCCCTTCCGGATTCCGAAGGGCGGGACGGTGTTCACCGGCACGGGCGGCCCTTCGCTGATCGCCGCAGGCCGACTGACTATGCCCGCGATGCTCAAGGCCCGAGGTTACGCCACGGCCGCGGTGGGCAAATGGCACGTCGGGCTGACCTTCCGCGACGCCGCCGGCGCGCCGCTCCATGCCGGACGCCCCGAGGACGCCAGGCGCATCGACTACGCGCGCCGGATCGAAGGCGGCCCGCTCGACCATGGTTTCGAAAGCTTCTTCGGCACGGCCTGCTGCCCGGGCACCGACTGGCTTTACGCTTACATCGAAGGCGACCGCATCCTGGCTCCGCCTACTGGACCGCTGGATCGTGCCAAACTCCCGCGTCACCCCTACGCCAACGACTGCCGGCCCGGCGTCGTCGCGCCGGACTTCGATCTGCCGGAAATTGACGAACGCTTCCTGCAACGCAGCCGCGAGTTCCTCGCACGGCAGGCACGGGCCGAACCGCGTCGGCCCTTCTTCCTCTACCACGCGACTCAGGCGGTTCACCTGCCCTCGTTCGCGAGCAAGGATTATCGCGGCAAAAGCTCGGCCGGGCCGCACGGTGACTTCATCGCGGAATTCGACGCTCACGTCGGCCTCCTGCTCGCCGACCTGGAAAAGCACGGCCTGGCCGAGGACACCTTGGTCATCATCTCGAGCGACAACGGACCCGAAACCACGAGCGCCCTACGCATGCGCGCCGACCACGGGCACGACGGCGCCCGCCCATGGCGCGGTGTGAAACGTGACGCCTGGGAGGGCGGCCACCGGGTCCCGCTCATCGTGCGCTGGCCCCGTGGCATCAAGCCCGGCTTGGTCAGCGAACGGACCGTCAGCCTGACCGACGTCATGGCCACCGTGGCGGAAATCACCGGCCAAGCCCTGCCCGTGCAATCCGCCGAGGACAGCCTCAGCTTCCTGCCCACGCTTGAAAGCCGCCCGCAGCCCGCCCGACCCTTCCTACTCACGCAGGCTGCCGGAGGCGCGGCCACGCTGAGTGTCCGCAAAGGACCGTGGAAGCTGATCGCCCACGCCGGCTCCGGCGGCAACCGCTATGACCGCGGCGAACTGCTTGCGCTGGCGCCGCCAGGAGGGATCCCCAACGAATCCCCGCAGCTCTACGACCTTTCCCGGGATCCCGGCGAGACGACGAACGTCGCGAAGCAGCACCCGGAGATCGTGACCGAACTCCAGACTCTCCTCACGGCCACGCGGTCTAGCGGCCGGAGCCGGCCCTGAGCGCGGCGATGGCCATCTCGCGGAAGACGCGGATGTGTTCCAGCTCGTGCCGGCCCTTGGGATGGACGAGCACGAGGTTGTCATGGCCGAGGACGGCCGAGGCGTCGCGGTGCGCAAGGCCGGCCTGCCTGACCGCGGGGACTACACCGGCGTCGACAGACCCCCTCTCTCCTCTGGTCCCATTCCGCTGTCCAACCGTTTCCCGTGACCCGACCGAAAAAGCGATTTCCTAGCAATAATAATCCGCACCAAAAAGCGTAAGCGTACTTTTCACTGATTCAGTCACTCACGCTCAATACGAATGTGGGTAAGTCCATCGAGCTTCAGTTGAATCGTGCCGCTTTTTTCATTCACGGTCGCTTCTGCCCCACTGACAAGCAGTTTCTTGGCCATCTTGTCTTCCCACTGCAGTGTGACGCTTGCTTGCCCACTGAGGCTGAGTTCCAAAACATTATTGCCCGAGTAAGTGACACAAGTGTTCACCGGATGATCCGATCGCACGGCAACGGGGAGTCGCACAATGACGGCGGTTTGCCCGGGGGTCAGTTGCAGGTCGGTGCGCGTTCCGGAATGGTCGGCTGTCGTTAGTTGAGCGTGCGGAGTCATGCGGCCTCGCGCATCGAAGAGGCGGATGTCGTGCAGGTGATTGTCTTGCGACCAGCCGTGGATACCGGAGTTTAGTGTGACGATTCGTTCGCGACCCTGGATGCGCCCCGCGTGAATGGACTCGATGGTGAGTGGGTACATTTCGGTAGTAATCATGGGGTGCGTGAGAAACGAAGCATTTCCCGTATACCAGTAGTAGGCGAAGAAGCTCCCCCAGCTGAGCTTGGCGCGAATATCGTCGTAGACCATCTGTGTCGTGGCGATTTGCGTCGGGTTGGCCAGGCCATGCGGCGCAGGGCTAAGGTGCAGACTGGCGCAGCGAGCATCGCCATCGTTGGTCTCCGCCGCCCAGTAGGCCTCTTGTCGGGCGAAGCTGCGTGGCACGCTGGTCATGTGATTGATCCACACGCGACCGCCCTTGGCGTTGATGCGGCGGATGTATTCCAGGATCACGTCTTTGCCAAGAGCGGCACCGATGCCCCACTTGCGGCGAATGGTTTTCGTAGCGGGATCGAGTTCGACGGAGAAGCCGTCCCATGGCTCGAGCGTGCGCACGAATCCGGTGGGAAAATCGCCCATGCCAGCCGCATACCCGCTCAGAAGTCCATCTGCCCAGACCATGCCGACGCCGATGTCATCCATCATGAATTCGACGCTCTTAAGTACGTCTTTGCCGAAACTGTTCTTCATCGTCGCGTAGTAGGGAAAGAAAGCCCAGCCTTCGCGACGCCGGTTTTCACCCAGGTAACGCGCGGGGTTGGCATACATGTCGTGTTTGCCACTGCCGGAAAGCATAAGCGAGTCGGCGTAGAGTTTGCCGGGCTGATCGGTGGCGTAGATGTTGTAGGCCACGTGAAAGCCGGGCACGATATTGGGGTAACGCGACTTCCACTCCGCATAGTTTTTCCGCAGAGCCTCGCTTTCCTTCGGATTGTGCAAAAACTCGATGCCCTGGAACGAGAGTTCGGGATCGTCCGCCACCTTGGTGAGGGCCCCGGAGGCGGCATACTTGAGGCCGCCAAATTTCACCAGCGGCTCGGGCGGTGCCTTGCGCAGCCACACGCCGCTATGCGAAAACGAAAGGCAGCCGTCCACGGTTAATCCATTGAGTCCTTCATCGCGGCGGATCGCGTTAACAAGATCGTAATAGTCGGGGGTCGCGATGGGGTACACTGCCCATTCCAGGGTGTGGGCTGCGCCCTTGGCGATTCCGAGACCGGCGATCTTCGAGCCGCCCGTGTTACCTTTGACATACGTCGCCTGGGTGTACTGATAGATATCATCCAGCGGCACCAATCCGAGTCCGTGATCCTTTGCGCGGACAAACAAAGGAGGAATGGGAGCGGCGAGTGCTTGCAGATTCACGTCCGCTTTCTCCCGGACATCCACCCGATTATCGAGGGCGAGGCCGATGTCGGCATCGGTCAAATTTTCGATGTGGTCTTTGACGTGGATGCGGCTCGGCTGCGGCGTGAGCTCGCGTGTGAGGCGGTAGTGTTTCCCAGTCGCTACGATGCGGTAGCCGTACTCGCCCATCTTCTCTGTCTTGATGGTCCACTCTTTTTCTCCCGCAGCGTCCATCGCAGCACCAACCACAAGCCGATTCTCCCCCCCATGTGGATAACTGAAAGACGACTCCACTGGATACGACTGAGCGCCGATGCGTACAGCGAAGCCACCGCCCTGCCCCACCACCTCCAGCGAGTATGGCGCCGGGGCAGGCACTCCCCTCAATGGCCCTGTCGTGTGCTCCTTCGGCGATGCCAGATGCGGCGGCGCCTCCGGATGCGAAAACGAAATCACCTCCTCTGCCCGCACCCTATCGCCTTCACGCACGGACACCAACACTGTGCATTTGCCTCCGCCGATTTTACCGACATCGAAACGAAAATCTTCCTTCCCCGACTCCGCCACCGTTGTCCGCTCCAGCTCCTGTACCGGCTTCCCGTCCTCATGCAACACCGCCACCACACGCTCGGATTTCGCCCGCGGCAGGATTCCGCGCAAATCAGCCTCGATAATGACCTCGTGGGTATCGCGATAGATGAACGGTTGCAGATGTATCTTTCCGACCCATGAACGATCTGTACCGAAGCGTTTCGCCCCAGCCGCATACAGCGCCACGACATCGCCGGTGGAAATCGCGCCATCGTAAAGCCGCACCTCGCTCAGGATGCCCGCCAGCGACTGTTCCTTCGCGCTTAGCGTGAAAGGCAGATGGCCCGGCGTCAGGCTTTTAAATGTCCTCACATCCGCATCCTTCCGACCATCCACAAATAACGTCACTCGATCCCCCTGCTTCACCACCGTGATGAAGTGAAACTGGTCCTTAGCCAGCGCCTCCTTCGAAAAACCCTGCTGTGGCACGGCTTCCTTCGGCCCCTGACTGGATCGTGTATAAATCCGCCCCGAGCGTCCATCGATGCGGCAGTTGAATCCCGACAGCCGATACTCTTCCCAGGTAAAGAGGTGCCAGTTCGCGTTCTTATCTGGGAACGTCTCAGCCGTCGACTTCACCCAGGCTGAGAACGAAAAGTCCCCGCTCGGCTTCAACGCCGCCACGTCCCCGAAATCCACGAAACTCCCGTTCGCGCCAAACTGAAGCCCAAAACCATCACCCACCCGCACCCACGAAGCCCCATGAATCGTGCCGTCATGTTGAGCCCCGCTTATATCATGTAACACCTCCCCGGAACCTTCCGTGAAAGACCAATGAGCGATGAGCGCGGGTTCGGCCGCGGCTTGTATCCCAGTCAGGGGCACTAGCAGCAGGGCGGCGAGGAGGCAAAAGATGCGTTTCATGGTACCGTGTAACAGGATTCGAAATCGTACTAAATCTGCATAGGCACGGCATCCCAAAAAGAGTGTTGGTTCCAGCTATTGAGGGCCATGAGTCGGACGTTCGGTGCGTTTCCGATCGAGTTCTCCATAGTAGTACCGGTTGAAGAACTCCAGATGGCCGTCCCCCGGCTTCCAAAGAATCTCGGGCTGATAGCCAATTTCAGTTCGAGGAAGCCGCACTTCGTTGCGCAGGGCGGCATCGATGTCCCCACGGTCCGGAGTTTGGCGCATATAACTTCCGGGATTCTACAGCCTTGAAGGCAGGACCACGCCGGACGGCGCGCCCACGAGAGCCAGATCCGCGGCGTCGGACTCCACCATCCCCCACGCCACCCGCGAGGGGGCGTCGATCAGCGTCAGCCTGACCGAGGGCTGCGCCAGACGATAGGCGGCGATGACGTCACGCAGCGGACTATTGAGCACCGAAGCCGGCGCGGCCAAACGCAACACCCGCTCCGCCCCTGAATGCAGGTCCAGGAACAGCTTACGTAAGGAATCGAAACCCTCGACCAACGGAGCCGCCAGACGCATCAGCCGCTCGCCGTCCTCGGTGAGCCGCACGGAGCGTCCCTTGGCCGTCACGAACCGGACGCCGTAATCATCCTCCAACGCCCTTAACTGCCGCCAGACCGAGGGCGTGGCCATGCCGAGCGAACGGGCGGCGGCGGCGAAACTGCCATGACGGGAGATCTCGAAGAGCGCGCGGATCTGCCGGAAACGTACCTCCTTGAAATACCGGCGCTCCTCGCCGGCGGTGGGCCTTGGCTTCGCTTTCATTGTTCCCATAGCAATGAGTTTTAGGAAAATCGTTTTTAAAAGCAACGATTATGGCTTGAGGGCTACCCAAGTGACGGAAGGCTTAACCCCGTCATGCGCCCCACCCTTGCCTTGCTGATCGTACTGCTCTGTCAGCCGCTGGCCTCCCTGGCCCAGTCGACGCCGAAATCCGACACGGTCCGCGACCACCTCTGGCTGTTCGCCTGCCCGCCGGGCGGCGACGCAGAATACCTGGAGAACGCCGGGTATCGCGGGGGCTCACGCATGACGCCCGTGGAGGGAGCCCATTGGCTGGACATCCCTAATCTGGTCTTCGTCACGCAGGATCACACTCGACCCAGCCTGCGGTGGGCGGAAATCAAATGGAAGGCGAAGACGACGATGGACCAATGGGCGATCTCGTTCGAGTCGCTGAAGAAGGTCAGCTGGTCCGCGGTCGGTTCCGGCGGCAGCGGCGGCCTGCAGACGCTGCCCGACATCGTCTCGATCGCGAAGACCTATCCGCACGTGACGAGCGTGTACCTCGATGACTTCGTCAAAGACCGCCACCGCCGGGCGGACAAGGCTTTCGCCGGAAGGCCGGCGATGTCCGAGGAGGAACTGAAGTCCATGCGCGCCCAGCTCGCCAAGGTCGGCCGACCGATTGAAGTCTGGACGACCCTCTACGCCTACGACCTCGACCCGCAGCACCCCGACTACACCCACTGTGAACCGCCCCTCATCGACTCGCTGAAGCACTTCGACGTCATCGTGCTATGGACCTGGAAGAGCGACGACCTCAAGGACCTGGAGAAGAGCCTCGCGCGCCTTGAGGCGGTGAAGCCCAAGGAGACCAAGATCGCCCTCGGCATCTACCTCTGGGACTACACCGGCGTCGACGAGACGAAGAAGGCCGACCCGACCTACCGCTTCGGCAAGCCGACACCGCTCGACCTAATGGAGCTTCAATGCGGCCTCGGCCTCAAGTGGCTGAAGGAAGGCCGCGTCCGCGACTTGGTCGTGCTCGGCAACACCCACCTCGACATCGGCGCCCCCTCCGCCCCCTGGATGCGCCAGTGGATCAAGCAGCACGGCTCTGAGAAACTGGGGCGCTGAGGCTATATTCTCTTTTTCCGTCGTATCATTATCTGAATCCATCAGCCAGAGATTCTTCCTGTAACCCTAGGCCGTACGCTTTGTCATAACTGTTCATCCGACCCCTCGGATCCATGCCCTCCCCTCTTCGTCATTCCGTCGCCCTGCTCGGCGTGTGCCTCGTCGCCGCGACCGGCCTGCGTGCCGTCGACGGACCGAACTACGAGACGCAGATCCGCCCGATCCTTAAGGAACACTGCACGCATTGCCACGGCGAGGAGGAGAAACCCAAGGGCGGCATCGACCTGCGCCTGCGTCGGTTCATGGACGGCAAGACGGAGGACGGCACCCCGATGATCACGCCGGGCAAGCCGGAGCAGAGCGCGATCTTCACCCTCACCCGCGACGGCGAGATGCCGAAGAAGGGCAAGAAGATGCCGGAGGGACAGCTCGCGCTGTTGGAAGCCTGGATCAAGGCCGGCGCGCAGATCAACGAGGCCGAACCGACCGGTCCCCTGCCCCCCGGCGCTTACATCTCCGCCAGCGACCGGAAGTTCTGGTCCTTCCAGCCAATCAAGAAGCCCGTCGCCCCGAAGTTCGCCGACGCCCCCGAGCTCGGCCCGATCGACGCGCTGATCCGAGCTAAGCTGAAAGCCAACCAGCTCGACTTCGCGCCCGAGGCCGACCGCGCCACGCTCATCCGTCGCGCGACCTTCGACCTGACCGGCCTGCCGCCCACGCCGGCGGAGACCGCCGCGTTCGTCGCGGACCCCTCGCCCGACGCCTTCGCGAAACTCATCGACCGTCTGCTGGCCACTCAGGCCTACGGCGAACGCTGGGGTCGCCATTGGCTCGACGTCGCCGGCTACGCCGACACCAACGGCTACGCCGACGCCGATTCGGTCCGCCCCCACGCCTGGCGCTACCGCGACTACGTCATCCGCTCCCTCAACGCCGACAAGCCTTGGGACAGCTTCATCCAGGAACAACTGGCCGGCGACGAACTCCATGGCGTCTCGGCCGCCGATGTCGCGGCCGCGGTGCTCGATCCGTCCAAGCTCGACGCCCTCACGGCCACGGCCTTCCTGCGCATGGGCCCCGACGGCACCGGCGACACGGTCGCCGACATCGAACTAGCCAAGAACCAGAGCATCGCCGACACGATACGCATCGTGACGACCTCGCTCACCGGCCTGACCGTCGCCTGCGCGCAATGCCACGACCATCGCTACGACCCGGTGAGCCAGGTCGATTATTTCCGCCTGCGCGCGGTCTTCGACCCGGCCCTCGACTGGCGGAAATGGCAGAACCCGACGCAGCGCATGGTCTCGCTCTACACGGCGGCCGACAAGGCGAAGGCGACCGAGATCGAAAAGAAGGCCGCGGCCATCGACGCCGAGGCGACGAAGATGTACAAGGCCGCCCTCGACGTGATCTTCGAGCAGAAGATCCTCGAGGTGCCCGAAGCCGAACGCGCCGCCTACCGCGTCGCCCGCAATACGCCCGTCGCCAAACGGAGCAAAGAGCAGGCGGCGTTGATCAAGAAATACTTCTCCGCCCAGGCGACCTTCGCCTTGGATCTCTACGACAAGAAAGCCGCCGACAAAGTCGTCGCCAAGCAAGCCGAAGCGACCGCCCTGCGCGCGACCAAGCCGCCCGAGGGCCGCCTCAGCGTGCTCGTCGAACCGGTCAACGCCGCGCCGAAGAGCGAACTCCACCACCGCGGCGACCACGCGCAACCGCGCCAGACCGTCACCCCGGGCGAACTCGCCATCCTCGGCAACCCCGTCATCCCGGCCGATGACCCGAAGCTGCCGACGACCGGCCGACGCCTCGCCTACGCCAAGTGGCTGACCTCCGGCCAGCATCCGCTCGTCGGCCGCGCGCTGATGAACCGTGTCTGGCTGCACCACTTCGGCCGCGGGATCGTCAACACGCCCGGCGACTTCGGGATGCTCGGCGAACGTCCTTCGCACCCGGAGCTCCTCGATTACCTGGCCGCCCGCTTCGTCGAGAACGGCTGGAGCCTCAAAGCGATGCATCGCGAGATGATGCTCAGCCGCACCTACCGGCAGTCCGCCCGCCATGACGCCGCGCAGGCGGCCGACCCGGACAATGCGCTCTTCGGCCGTTACCGCATCCGCCGCCTCGACGCCGAAACCATCCGCGACGCCATGCTCGCGGTCAGCGGCAAGCTCAACCCCGAGCCCTTCGGTCCGCCGGTCACCGTCGGCAAGACCGGTGATGGCCGCATGATCCCGGGCGTCGAGGTCTTCAACGGCAACAAGACCATCGTCCTCAAGGTCGACACCTCCTCCCCCGCGGTCTTCCGGCGCTCAATCTACCTGCAACAGCGCCGCAGCGGCCCCGCCACGGCGCTGGCCACGTTCGACCTGCCGAATATGGATCCGAACTGCGAACGGCGCGACATCACCACCGTCGCCCCGCAGTCGCTCTTCCTGCTGAACGACGAGTTCGTCATCGAGCGCGCCAAGGACCTCGCCGCGCGGGTGAGCAAGGAACACCCCGACGACGCCGACGCGCAGGTCCGCGCCGCCTGGCGGCTCACGCAGGCCCGCGAGCCCTCGGCCAAGGAAATCGCCGACTTCAACCGCCTGCTCGCCGCCCAATTCGAACACTTCGCCAAATTGAAGCCCGCCAAGCCGGTCGCCGACGCCTCCCTCAAGGTCAAGGAAGTGAAGGCCAAGGCGAACGCCAAGAAAGCCCCACCCCAGCCCACCTTCCCGACCCCGACGGCTACGACGCAGGAAGCCCGCGTCGAAGCGCTGGGCTCGCTCTGCCAGGTCCTGCTCGCCACCAACCGTTTCCTCCATGTCGACTAAGCTTCCCCACGGGCTCTGCTCCCGACGTCACTTCCTCGAAGCCGGCGGCTTCGGCCTCGGGATGCTCGGCCTCGCCACGCTGCTCCGCCAGGACGGCCTGCTCGCCGCCCCCGTCAAGCCGCTGCTGGGCAACGAGACGTTCGACCTCCTCCCCAAGCGGCCGCCCCGCCCCGCCAAGGCCAAGGCGATGATCTCCCTCTTCATGATGGGCGGCCCGTCGCAGATGGACCTCTTCGACCACAAGCCGATGCTGACGAAGTGGCACGGGCAGAAATTCCCGGGCGACATCAAATACGACAACGTCGCCCAGGCGTCGTCCAAGGTGCTGGGGTCGTTCTGGAAATTCTCCCGCCACGGCAAGTGCGGCATGGAGCTCAGCGAACTGCTGCCCCACCTGGGCGGCGTCGCCGACGACATCTGCCTCATCCGCTCGATGAAGTCGGGCGTGAACAACCACCTGCAGGCCATGCTCGCCGTGCAGACCGGCCGCATCACCTCCGGCAACCCGACGATGGGCGCCTGGACGACCTACGCGCTCGGCAGCGAGACCAAGGACCTGCCGGCCTACGTCGTGATGGGCCACCCTTCCGGCCTGCCCACCTTCGCCAACCAGCACTGGTCCAACGGCTGGCTGCCTTCGATCTACCAAGGCACGTTCGTCCGCGCCACCGCCCCGCACATCCTCAACCTCGACCCGCCCGCCGCGCTCCAAGGCCAGCCGCAGGCCCGTCAGATGGAACTCCTGCGCGCGCTGAACGCCGAACACGCGGCCAACCATCCGGGCGAGAGCGACCTGCAGGCCCGCATCCAGAGCTACGAGCTCGCCGGCCGCATGCAGATGGCCGCCAAGGAGGCTTTTGACATCTCCTCGGAACCGAAGCACGTGCTCGATCTCTACGGCGTCGGCCGCAAGGAGTGCGACGACTACGCACGCCGCTGCTTGATCGCCCGACGACTGATCGAACGGGGCGTACGCTATGTACAAATCCTTAACCAAGGACAGAGCTGGGACAACCACGGCTCGATCAAGTCCGCCCTGCCCACCCTCTGCGCCGCCACCGACCGTCCGAGCGCCGCGCTGGTCGCCGACCTCAAGCAACGCGGCCTGCTCGACAGCACGATCGTCCACTGGGGCGGCGAGATGGGACGCCTGCCGGTGCTCCAGAACGACGCCGGCGAGGCCAAATGGGGCCGCGACCACAACACCTACGGCTTCAGCCAGTGGGTCGCCGGAGGCGGCTTCAAGGGCGGCCTGACCTACGGCGGGACCGACGAATGGGGCCACAAGGCCGTGAAGGACATCGTCAACCATTACGACTGGCACGCCACGATGCTGGACTGCTTCGGCTTCGAGCACAACAAGCTCGTCTACAAGCGCAACGGGACCGCGCTGGCCCTCACCAACAACCAGCCCGCCCGGGTGGTGAGGGAGCTGCTGGGCTGATTTGTCCGACGAGGACTCAGCCGTGCGCCTTCTCGGTCTGGACGATCAGGAGCTCGCGGTTCTCCAGCCTCCAGTCCGCGGCCATCTCCTGCAGCTTCTTCATCACGCTGTGGTCAACCAGCTGGCAGGAGGAGAGGTCGATCGTCACCTTGCGATGGACGGAAAGCTCCAGGAGTCGCCTCCGGAGCGGGAGCCAGTTGCTGAAGACGATCGAGGCGCGGACGCGCACGACGGGATGCCCGCCGGAATGGTCGACGTCGGCCTTGGGGAGGAAGAGGTTGGCGGGCGAGGTCCCGCTGATGAGATGCTGGCCCAGCTTCACCAGGATGCCGATCAGGATGCCGAGGAGAAGGTCCGTGGCCAGGGTCGCCACCATGGTAGCGACGAAGACGACGAGCTGCCCTCGGCCGACGTGCCACATGTGCCGGAACTCCCTGGGCGAAGCGAGATTGTAGCCCGTGAACACCAGCATGCCGGCCAGGGCGGCCAAGGGGATGTTGTTGAGCAGCCAGGGGACCGAGGCCACGAGGAGGAGCAGGAAGGCGCCGTGCCAGAAGTTGGCCCAGCGCGTGCACGCTCCGTTGTTGCGGTTGGCGCTGCTGCGCACGATCTCGCTGATCATCGGGATGCCTCCGATGCAGGAGACTAGGACGTTGGCCAGGCCGACCGCCAGGAGGTCGCGGTTGGGATTCGTCCTTCGCTGCCAGGGATCGAGGAGGTCGACGGCCTTGGCGCTCAGGAGCGATTCCAGCGAGCCGACCAGGGAGAACATCAGGACCCACTTGAGACTGGGACCGCTGAACACGGCCGAGAAGTCGGGGAACTGCACGCCGCTCAGCATATTCATCGGCAGGCTCACCAGATACCTGGGGCTGACCTCGTACTGGTGCCCTTCGAACTGGTAGACGTGCTGATGCTGGACGTCGAACAGGAGGGCCAGGGGCGTGGCGACCAGGAGCACGACCATCGGTCCGGGGATGACCTGCGCCCAGCGGGCCTTGACGAAGCCCCGGCCGAACAGGATCACGAGCGAGACGAGGCCGATCAGGGCGATGGCGGGGTTCATCGTGATGAGGCTGTGCGGGACCTCGATCAGCAGCTGCAGCGGGGTCTTGGCGACGGCGGTGACGCCAAGAGCCACATGGATCTGCTTGGAGACGATGATCACGCCGATTGCGGCGAGCATGCCGTGGACGGCGGCCACGGGGAAGAACTCGCCGAGCACGCCGAGCCGGAGGGCCGCGAAGACGACCTGCACGCACCCCGCGACGAGACCCACCGCCAGGGCCTTCTCGTAGCCGAGCTCCTGCACGCAGCCCAGCACGATGACGATCATGCCGGCGGCCGGCCCCTTGACGGTCAGTTCGGAATTGCTGATGAACGGCGCGAGCATGCCGCCGACGACGGCCGTGAAGATGCCCGCGATGGGCGGAACGCCCGAGGCGATCGCGATGCCGAGACAGAGCGGAAGCGCGATGAGGAACACCAGGAATCCGGAAAGGACGTCCTTCGTGAAGTGCTTCCTGAATCCGCCGAAGTCACCGACGGGGACTTCACCGGCAGGTTGGACGATGCTTGGCGTTTCGGACATGTGAGAGCGCGTCGGGGGTTGGGCAAGGGAACGAAGATTTAACATTCTTTCCGAGGAAATGTTGCTCTGACAGGCCACATGCCAAGACCTTGCGTCTGATGAGCCGCTTGGATCGTAGGAGGCTATTGCAGGATTTGTGCGTCTGCCTGGACCATGCCCTGCGACCGCACCCAGCCGCCGTCCGCGCGGGCATCGATTTTACGGGAGACAAGGTCCGCCGGGCGTGCCAGAAGACTCCCATGCAAATTTACGGCACCGCCCTGCTCGCCCTCTGCGTGGTCGCGGGGCTCGCGGCAGGCCGGGCGGTCGGCGCGCTCTTCGGCCTCGACTCCGACCTGGGCGGCGTGGGCCTGGCCATGATCCTGCTCATCCTGACCACGGACGCGCTTCGCCGGCGCGGACTGCTCGACGCATCCGCCGAAGGCGGCATCACCTTCTGGGCGCAGATCTACGTGCCGGTGGTCGTGGCCATGGCCGCCAGCCAGAACGTCCGCGGCGCCCTGCAGGGCGGATGGATGGCCGCACTCGCCGGCCTGTCCGCCGTGGGCTCGGCCTTCCTCGTCCTGCGGCTCTTCGCCCGAAGGAAGGACGACGCATGAGCGCCGCCGCCGTCGAGCAGGTGCTGGTCCGCAACGGCCTCCTCACGGCCTTCGCCGCGGTAGGGCTGACCATGGCCCTGTCCTACTGGGCGAGCGCACGTCTCACCCGCGGGAGGATCCACGGCAGCGCCATCGCCATCCTGGCGGGACTCGCCTGCGCCGCGCTGGCCGGAGGCAAGCAGGGCGCGGCGGACATCCCCGTGCTCTCCGGCCTGGGCCTGATGGGCGGGGCGATGCTGCGGGATCTGGCCATCGTGGCCACGGCCTTCGGCGTGAGACTTGAGGAATTCATGCGCGGAGGCCTCGCGGGCGCGGGCGCCCTGATCGCCGGCCTGACCGTCTCCTTCGCGGCCGGGGGCGCGGTCGCCATCGCCTTCGGCCATTCTGACGCGGTCAGCGTGACCACCATCGGCGCGGGCGCGGCCACCTACATCGTCGGCCCGGTGACGGGCGCCGCCCTCGGAGCGAGCAGCGAGGTCATCGCGCTCAGCATCGCGGCTGGCCTCGTGAAGGCGGTCAGCGTGATGGTCCTCACGCCGATGCTGGCCCGTCACGTCGGTCTCGACAACCCTCGCTCGGCGATGATCTTCGGCGGCCTGATGGGCACGAACAGCGGCGTGATGGCTGGGCTGGCCGCGACGGACCCCAAGCTGGTGCCTTACGGCGCGATGACGGCCACCTTCTACACCGGACTGGGCTGCCTGCTCGGGCCCTCACTCTTCCACGCGATCTTCAAAGCCCTGCTCTGACCATGAGCGAACTGCCCTTCCTGACCCGCGCCCGCGCCCACGCCTCACGCACGGCCTTCGCCGAAGGCGGAGCCGCCTGCACCTACGCCGAGCTCATCGAGCGGTCCGGCCACGTCGCGTCGGCCCTCCTCGCCGGCTCGCAGGACCTGGACGGCGCCCGAATCGGGCTGCTAGTCAGCCCCGGGGTTTCGCATGCCGCCGCCCAATGGGGCGTCTGGCGTGCGGGCGGCGTCAAGGTGCCGCTCTGCCTTTCCGCGACGGAATCGGAATGGGAATATTCCCTGACCGATTCCGGAGTCGCCACGGTGCTGGCGGATGCGGCCCTGAGCGCCAAAGTCGGTCCGCTGTGCGCCCGTCTGGGCGTGCGACTGATGAGCGTGACGGAAGCCCTGGGTGCGCCCTCCTGCGCCCTCCCCACGGTCAGCGAGGAGCGTGACGCCATGATCCTCTACACCAGCGGCACCACCAGCCGCCCCAAGGGCGTGGTCACGACCCACGCCAACCTCGCGGCGCAGATGTCCAGCCTCGTCGAGGCCTGGGAATGGAGCTCTGAGGACCGCATCCCGATGTTCCTGCCTCTGCACCATGTGCACGGGGTCGTGAACGTCACCGGCTGCGCGCTCTGGTCGGGCGCCCTGATCGAGCCCTTCCAGCGCTTCGACGCCGCCGCCGTGCTGGGACGCGTGCGCGCCGGCGCGTACACGGTCTTCATGGCGGTGCCGACGGTCTACGTGAAGCTCATCGAGGCCCTCGAGGCGGCGGACGAGGCCGGACGGCGGGCGGCGTGCGACGCCTTCCGTCGCATGCGTCTCATGGTCTCCGGCAGCGCGGCCCTTCCGACCACGGTCTTCGCGCGCTGGGAGGAACTCACCGGACAGCGGCTGCTGGAACGCTACGGCATGACGGAAATCGGCATGGCGCTGTCGAATCCGCTGCGCGGGGAACGTCGCCCCGGCTCGGTCGGGACGCCGCTGCCGGGAGTGACCGTGCGGCTCAAGGCCGAGAACGGTCCCGTGATCACGGCCGAGGGCGAGCCCGGCGAAATCCAGGTGCGCGGTCCCGCGGTCTTCCGCGGCTACTGGAGGCGCGAAGAGGCCACGAGGGAGACCTTCGAGGACGGCTGGTTCCGCACGGGGGACATGGCGGTGCTGGAGCGGGGCTACTACCGGATCATGGGCAGGCTCAGCGTGGACATCATCAAGAGCGGCGGCTACAAGCTCAGCGCGCTGGAGATCGAGGCGACGTTGCTCGAGCATCCGGCGATCGCAGAATGCGCGGTCATCGGCCTGCCGGATGACACCTGGGGCGAGGCGGTCACGGCCGTATGCGTGACACGCGGCGGCGCCGCCCTCGAGCTCAAGGCGATCCGCGAATGGTGCAAGGGACGGATGTCGGTCTACAAGGTCCCGCAGCGCCTGCTGACGGTGAAGGAGCTGCCCCGGAACGCGATGGGCAAGGTGACCAAGCCGGCGGTGCGCAAGCTGTTCGGCTGAGGGACGGGATTGCAAAAGACCGCCCGAAGGGTTGATTCGAGGGCGATGGTCCGCCCCGCCCTGCTGTCCGCATTCATCTCCATCCTGTGCGCCTCCGCGCAGGCGGAGGTCTCGTTCAACCGGGAGATCCGGCCCATCCTCTCGGAGCAATGCTTCTCCTGCCACGGGTTCGACGCCAAGCATCGCAAGGCGGACCTGCGTCTGGACACCCGGGAAGGCGCGCTGGCGGAGAACGACGGGGTCCGGGCCATCGTGCCGGGCGACCTCGGGAAATCGGAGCTCTGGAAGCGACTCCACTCCACGGACCCCGACGAGGTCATGCCGCCGCCGGAGGCCCACAAGCCCAAGCTGACGGCCAAGCAGCTGGCGACCCTGCGACGCTGGATCGAGGAGGGGGCACGCTACGAACCGCACTGGGCCTTCACGGCACCGTCCCGTCCGACCCTGAATGAAAAGGGTCCGGCGGCGATTGACGCCTTCATCGACCGCGGCCTGAAGGAGGCCGGCCTCAAGGCCTCCGCAGAGGTCGCTCCGGAAAAACTGCATCGTCGTCTATCGCTCGACCTCACGGGACTTCCTCCCTCCCCCGCCGAGCTTGACGCCTTCCTGAAGGCACGGGCCAAGGATCCTCAGGCCGCCTACGTCGCCGAGGTCGACCGGCTGCTGGCCTCGCCCGCCTATGGGGAGCGCTGGGGCCGCTGGTGGCTCGATCAGGCACGCTACGCCGACAGCAACGGCTACTCAATCGACGCCCCGCGCAGCATTTGGAAATATCGCGACTGGGTGGTGAACGCACTCAACGCCGACCTGCCCTTCGACCGCTTCACGGTCGAGCAACTTGCGGGCGACCTGCTGCCGGACGTCGGCGAGAGCCAGCGCGTCGCCACGGGCTTTCATCGCAACACGCCGCTGAACCAGGAAGGCGGCATCGACGTCGAGCAGTTCCGCATCGACAGCGTCTTCGACCGCGTGGGCACGACGGGTACGGTATGGCTCGGACTGACCGTCGGCTGCGCACAGTGCCACGACCATAAGTTCGATCCGGTCACGCAGAAGGAGTTCTACCGGATGTTCGCCTTCTTCAACAACCAGGATGAACCGACGATGAAGGTGTCTGACCCGGCCCGCGACGAAGCCAAGCTGGCCAGCGCGGCCCGAGATGCGGAGAAAGCGCTCGGCGCCTGGCTCGATCAGCGTGCCGCCGCGCTGCAGCAATGGGAAGCCGGACTGACCAAGGCCGCCTCAGCCAAGCTGTCCGGCCCGGCGAAGGCCGCCCTGCGCAAGTCAGCCGCGAAGCGGAACGTGACGGAACGCGCGACGCTCTTCGCCGCCGGCCCCGGCGCCTCGGACAAGGATTTCAAGACCCTGCAGAAGAAGGCCAAGGACGCCGCCGACCTGCGTGACGGCGCCCCGACCACCCTCGTGCTCAAGGAACGCGACCAGACGCGCAAGACGCATCTCCTGACCGCGGGCGACTTCACGCGTCCGGCCGAGGAGGTCACGCCCGGCGCGCTCTCCGTCCTGCACGCCTTCAAGCCCGACCAAGGGCCGGTCAACCGCCTCGACCTCGCGCGCTGGATCGTCGCCAAGGACAACCCGCTCACCGCGCGCGTCATCGCCAACCGCGTCTGGCAGGCCTACTTCGGACGCGGCATCGTGGAAACCGAGAATGATTTCGGTTCCCAGGGCACCCCGCCCTCCCATCCCGAGCTGCTCGACTGGCTGGCGGTGGAACTCGTCGAGCGGGGCTGGAGCCTCAAGGCCCTGCACCGCACCATCGTCCTCACGCGCACCTATCGTCGCGATTCCGCGGAACGTGCAGACCTGACCGAGAAGGATCCCGACAACCGCCTGCTGGCGCGTCAGACCCGCATCCGCCTCGACGCCGAGCTCGTGCGCGACTCGGCGCTGGTCGCGAGCGGACTCCTCTCCCGCAAGGTCGGAGGCCCGCCCGTCTATCCGCCCATCCCCGAAGGCGTGATGTCCCTCGGCCAGGTGAAGCACGCCTGGAACACCAGCCAGGGCGAGGACCGCGTACGGCGAGGCCTTTACACCTTCACCTATCGCGTGACCCCGCCGCCCGCATTCGCCGTCTTCGACGCCCCGGACGGCCTCGCCACGTGCACACGACGCAACCGCAGCAACACCCCCCTGCAGGCCCTGACTCTGCTCAACGACCCCGCCTACTTCGAGGCCGCCAAGGCCCTCGCCGGCGTGATCAGCAAGGAAGGCCTCGCCGCCGCCTTCCGGCGCTGCACTTCCCGTGCGCCCGAAAGCGCCGAACTCGCCGTGCTCGCCAAGCTCGACCCGCTCTCGGCCGCCCGCGCCCTCCTCAATCTCGACGAGACCATCACCCGTGACTGACCCCCTTCGCCTCCTCGGCCGCACCCGCCGGCACTTCTTCCGCGACTGCGGCGTCGGCGTCGGCTCCCTCGCCCTCACCTCGCTGCTCGCCCAGGACAAGCCGGCCGCCGCCGACCCGCTCGCGCCGAAGACGCCGCATCATCGCCCCAAGGCGAAGAGCATCATCTACCTCTTCATGGCGGGCGGACCCAGCCAGCTGGAGTTCTTCGATCACAAGCCGAAGCTCAACGAACTCAACGGCCAGCCCATCCCGGCGAGCTTCATCGAAGGCAAGCGCTTCGCGTTCATGGGCTCGAGCCACCGCGTCAACCTGCTCGGCCACGACAAGAAATTCAAGCAGCACGGCCGGAGCGGCGCCTGGGTGAGCGACATGCTGCCGCACACGGCCGGAATCGCCGACGAGCTCTGCTTCGTCAAGACCTGCAAGACCGACCTCTTCAACCACGCCCCGGCGAAGCTTTTCATGAACACCGGCAGCGGTCTCTTCGGCCGTCCGAGCATGGGCGCGTGGATGACCTACGGCCTCGGCAGCGCGTGCGCCGACCTGCCTGGCTTCGTCGTCCTGCAGAGCGGGCCGCGCGGCCCCCGCGGCGGCGCCTCGCTCTGGAGCAGCGGTATGCTCCCGAGCACCTATCAGGGCGTGCCCCTGCGTGCCCAGGGCGAGCCCATCCTCAATCTCACCAACCCGGCGGGCGTGGCCGCCGCCGACCAGCGCAAGGTCATCGACGCGGTCCGCGAGCTCAACGCCGGCCGCCTGGCGAAGACCGGCGACGACGAGATTTCGGCCCGCCTCAACGCCTACGAGATGGCCTACCGCATGCAGACCAGCGCGCCCGCGGTCATGGACCTCAAGGGCGAGAGCAAGGCGACCCTCGACCTGTACGGCATCAAGGATCCCGCCGAAGCCAGCTTCGCGCGCAATTGCCTGCTCGCCCGGCGCCTCGTCGAGCGAGGCGTGCGCTTCATCCAGCTCTACGACACCAACTGGGATCACCACGGCGGCGTCACCGAGAACCTCCAGCAGCACCTGCCCATGAAGGCCAGGGACATCGACCAGGCCTGCGCCGGCCTCGTGCGCGACCTCAAGTCACGCGGGCTCCTCGACGACACCATCGTCGTCTGGGGCGGCGAGTTCGGCCGCACCCCCATGGGCGAGGTCCGTGAGTTCACCGGACGCAACCATCACATCGACGCCTTCACCATGTGGTTCGCCGGCGGCGGCTTCCGCCCGGGCATGACCTGGGGCGAGACCGATGAGTTCGGCTTCGGCGCGGCCAAGGACCCCGTGCACGTCCGGGACATCCACGCCACCCTCCTCCATCAGATGGGCCTCAACCATGAGCGCCTCAGCGTGAAGTCCCAGGGCCTCGACGTCCGCCTCACCGGAGTCAACCCCGCCAAAGTGCTCAAGCCCCTGCTGGCTTGAGCTGCCGCCGGCGAAACCCCCAGAGAAATGCGGGGTTAAGTTCAGTGATGACGGCAACCCAGTCACGATGCTCGATCACGCTGGTCGTGCTCTCCTGCCTGCAGGCGGCTGCAGAGCCCATCGGCGACGCATTCAGGAAGCTCGACCAGAACGGGGACGGACGGCTGGACGCGAAGGAAGCGGGGTCGATGGGCTTCTTCAAGCCGGCCGACGCCGACGGCGACGGGCTGGTCACGCTCCGAGAGGCGGAAGGTTTCATGCGCAAATCCACGGCGACGACCGAACCGGCGACGACCGACACAGAGAGCAGGCGTACCGCCGGCATGGAGGGAGACGGCGCGGCACCGGTGCTCCATTGGACGGTGCCTCCCGTACGCGTTTCTGAGTCGGACAGCCCGGTGCAGCTCATCCGGACGACGGCCAAGGACGGAAGGGACGTGAAGGCGTGGTGGCGCAAGCCCAAGGGGGACGGGCCTTTCCCGGCCCTGGTGTTCATCCACGGGGGCCTGAACGAGTTTCCCGAATCCAGCCTGCGCAAGCATCTCACGGACAACCCGGTGATCACCCGCTTCCTGCGATCGGGTTACGCCGTCATCATGTCGACCTTCCGCACCTACGATAAGGAAGTGCAGTCGCGCGGCCCGATCGAGGACGTGCGGGCCGTGCTGAAGAGCGCCGCCGGCCTGCCGGGCGTCGATCCGGGGCGGATCACCCTCTACGGCGGCAGCGGCGGAGGAAGCATCGCCCTCGAACTGGGCGCAGACCTGGGCGTGAGCGCCGTCATCGCGTGCGAGCCGGCCACCGTGATCTATACCGGCATGCTTACCACGGGCGAGTACGGACCGCGGCTCGAGATGATGGCCGAGCCGGAGAAGCATTTCACGGCCGAGCTGCGCGCACGCACCATGGAGAAGCTCAGGCGGATCAAGGCCCCGGTGCTCATCGTGCACGGTGACATGCATGACCTGCGCAAACTGAACAAGCCGATCTTCCTGCCCCTCATGCGACAGGCCGGCGTGAGGGCCGATTACCTGGAATATGCCGGCTACGGCCACGGCTTCTACTTCGGCGGCGGCGCCGACCGGTGGGGCAAGGGTGCCGACGAGCGGGTCATCGCCGACGTGGTGCGGGACGTGCGCGGCTTTCTCGACCGCGAGATGCCGGCCGCACCGGCGGGGGAGGAACGATGACGGCGAGGAACGTGCACGTGCACGGCATGGCCTTGCTCGACGGGCCGCACCGACACGATCGTGTCGTCGGGGCGGGCCCGATGCTCGCGTTCAGCCTCCTGGCATGTATGGCCGTCGTCGGTATTCCTGCGGCTGCATTCGCCGACGCCCCCGCGCCGACGCCCGGGCCGTTTCGGGTCGAGATCGCCGACGATCGCACGCTGCGTGATGCGGCCCGGGGGAAGGACGTGCCCTACAGGGTTTCGTATCCCCAGGACAACGGCCGCTACCCGCTCATCGTGTTTTCCCACGGCTTCGGAGGAAACAAGGACGGCTTTGCCACCGTCAGCCGACATTGGGCCAGCCACGGATATGTCGTGATCCAGCCCACGCACACCGACGGACTGGGACGAAGGGATGGTGACGGCAACGCCGGAGGTGCGACGCGGGGGCGACTCCGGGCGGGCGGCCTGCTCGCGGGGCTGAACGACGCGGACCGCATCGCCGACCGCGTCTCCGACCTGGTGCTGATTCTGGACTCGCTCGCCGAGATCGTGAAGGCGACTCCCGGACTCGAGGGCCGGATCGACGCGACGCGGATCGG
>JBJTTY010000100.1:0-72903 GCA_046080425.1 Verrucomicrobiota bacterium | reverse complement strand
GGCAACCGCTTCACGGGCGCGCTCACGGGCGCGGGCTTCGCGGCGCTGGTGCAGTCGTCCTCGGTCGTGAACTTCGTGACGATGGGGCTGACCGAACGCCGGGCGCTGCCGATGCGCGCGGCCTGGACGGTCATGATCGGGGCCAACGTGGGCACGACGGCCACGGCCTGGCTCATCGCGTTCAAGCTGACGGCGCTCGGACCGGTCCTGATGACGGCCGGGGGCTTCTGGTCGCTGCTGGCGCCGCAGCGGCTCCGGCCCTACGGGAAGCCGGTCTTCCACTTCGGACTCATCTTCCTGGCGCTCGAGCTGATCCGCTCGACGCTGCTCCCGCTGGCCCAGACTCCCGACGTGCTCGCCTGGCGCGACAGTCTCTCGACGCCGACGCTGGCGCTGGCATTCGGGGCCTGCGTGACGATGCTGGTGCAGTCCTCCTCGGTCGTGGTCGGCATGACGGTGCTCTCGGTCGCGGGCGGCCTGCTCGAACCCGAACTCTCCATCTGGGTGGTGGTCGGGGCCAATCTGGGCACGGGCTGGGTGGCCGTCGCGACGGCCTGGTCGCTCGGACCCTTCGCCCGACGTCTGGCTCTCTTCAACGCGGGTCTGGACGTCTGCGGGCTGGCGCTCTTCGTGACGGTGCTGCAGCACGCGATCCGCCCGCTGCTGGCCGCGATGGACGATCCGGGGATGCAGGTGGCCTTCGTGCACTCGGCCTTCAACCTCACGGCCTCGGGGCTGGCGCTCCTGCTGCTCCCGTGGCTGTGGTCGCGGATCGAACGGTACGTGCCGAAGGTCTGACGAAGCTCAGTCCTTCTTGCCCAGCTCGGGCGCGGTCCACGCGTCGGTTCGGCGCGCGTTGGCCAGACGAACTTTGGCGACGAAGTCAGGCGTGACGGGCGAGGCCTCATGGTCCCACTCGCGACGGATGTAGGTCAGGACGCCGGCGACCTGCTCGTCGGTGAGGAAGCCGGCCGCAGGCATGTCCAAGGAATACTGCACGCCCTTCACCTTCACGGGGCCGCGCAGGCCGTGCAGGACGACCTTGGCGATGGTCTCGGGATCGCCGAGGACCCATTCGGATTCCGCCAGGGGCGGAGCAAGTCCCTCCTGGCCCTTGCCGGTGGGCTGGTGGCAGGCGGCGCACAAACCAGTGAAGGTCTGCTTGCCGATGTCGAAGAGGCGGGCCTCCTCGTTGGTCAGAGGCCTGGGGCCGGTCGCGACGCCAGGATTGCCGGGCCAGGTGAGCAAGGCCTTCACGGTGTTGGCGGCCTTGAGGGTGGACGCATCCTTGCTCGCGAGGAACTTCAGCAGGGCCTTGGGCGCCTCGGGCAGGGACACGGGGCGCTTGGCGCTGACGGTGGGATGCACGGCCAGGGAACCGAGCAGGGTCAGCTGGGTGGAGCGGAGGGGCTGAGCGCCGATGACGGCGAGGGCGCGGGCGACGCGCTCAGGGCGACGCTCGGCGAAGACGCAGCGGAGGAGCGCTGCGGGCAAGGTCTTGGAATAGGAAGCGGAGTCCTTGAGGACGGCCTCCATGACCTCGAGCTCACGACCGGCGACGCCGCTGATGAAGGCGTCCTGCGCGGCCATCAGTCCCGATGCGCGCTGCGCGAGCCGGGCGGCGGTGAGGTCGACGGGCAGGGCCCTGGCTTCGCCCATGCTCAGGATGAGCTGGAGCTGGACTTCGGCGACGGACTCCGAAGCGGCCATCTGGTTCCAGCGGGCGAGGACGTCTCCGCGACGCTCGCCGGACACGAAGGATTCGGACACGCGCAGGGCCGCGGCGCGGACGCGCGGATCGGCGGCGGTCAGGCCGGCCTCGACCAAGGTCCAGTCAGCGGCCCTGAGGCCGTGCTGGGTCCAGAGCGCGTGGACGCGGCCCATGGGGGAATCGGTCCGCATGCCGAAGGCGGTCAGGTCGCCGGCCAGCGACTTATCGCCGGACTCGACGATGAGACGCTGCGCGGTCTCGCGCCTCCATTCGTTGCCGCTGGCGAGCTCGGCGATCAGGTCGCGCGGCTTGAGGGAAGGGAGACCGGGCGCGACGACGGCGGAACGGGTCTCGGGCACGACGCGCCAGATGCGACCCATGCCGTGCGGGGCGATCAGCCCGCGTGACTCGCCCTGCTTGCGCAGGTAGCTGGTGAGGGAGATGCGGTGCTGGATCACGCCGTGATGCATGTCCACGACGTACAGCGCGCCCTCGGGTCCGGTGAGGGCGTTGACGGGGCGGAAACGCTCGTCGGTCGAGGCGAGGAACTCCGTCCGTTCGTAGAAGGGCGTGCCGCGGACGAGGCCGGCTTCGTCGGGCCTGAGGACGAGCCGCTTCACGAGGTTGCCCGCGGGTTCGCAGATGAAAGCGTTGCCGTAGGCGTCGGCCGGGAAGAGGTCTGAGCGATACACCCAGGGGCCGCACGCGGCGGTGCACTCCTTGAGGCGGTTGTCGCGGAGCATCTCCGGGCGGTAGCCGCGGTTGATGCCGGGATTCACGCGCACGGGCCAGACGGCCTGCTCGACGGCGGCCTTGGTGTTGAGGCCGGTGGCACGACCGAGGTTGGGATTACGGAAGAGGTAGCCTGAGTTGACGACGTCGACGCGCAGGAGGTCGCTGTTGTTGTTGGAGTAGAGGCGGCCGTAGTCGTCCTGGGAGAGTCCCCACTGGCCGCGGAAGTTGCTGGTGTCGCGGATCCAGCGTCCCTCGTCATAGCGGAACCGCGCGGTCATGGCCCCGACGTACAGCCAGCCGTCATGGCCCCAGAGCAGCGCGTTCGGGGCGCGTTCGGGATTGGCGAGCTGAGGACGGGAGGGGTCGACGCGCACGCCGAAGTCCGAGGCGACCTCGGTCCGCTCATCGGCACGGCCGTCGCCATCAGTATCACGGCAGAACCAGAGGTGCGGAGGCGCGCCGACGAGCACGCCGTCACGGTGGAGGACGAGGGCGCGGGGCAGGATGATGTCGTCGAGGAAATCCGTACGCTTGTCCATGCGGCCGTCGCCGTCGGTGTCGGAAAGGACGACGACGGCGCCCTTCGGCCGGTCCTCCGTGGTGCCGTCGAAGTCCTCCATGTAGCCGGTCATCTCGACGACCCACAGGCGTCCGTCGGGACCGAACTGCAGGACGGTCGGATGACGCACGAGGGGCTCGGCGGCGACGAGCTCGACGCGGTAGCCAGGCGCGACGGTGAAGGAATTGAGCGCCTGCTCAGGGGTCAGCGGAGGCGACGGCGGGATGAGGTCCGCGGGGACGATCGGCGCCTGCACCACGCCGGGCTTGTCCGACTTGTCACCGATCTGGGCGACGAGAGGCAGGCAGGACAGCAGGAGGCTGCCGATGGCTGGGAAGAGACGGGGCATGGCTCTACGACCCATCTTGGCGGCACGGGTTGCACCGTCAACGCGCCCGCACCCATTTCAGGGCCGAAAGCGTGCAAAAACAGGTCTCAGAGGATGAGCATCGCGTCCCCGTAGCTGAAAAACCGATACTCACGCCGGACGGCTTCGGCGTAGATTTCCTTGAGCCAGGGCAGGCCTTCGGGGCTGCCCGGCGTGAGGAACGCGGAGACGAGGCAGAGGAGGGTCGACCTCGGCAGGTGGAAATTCGTGAGCATCATCTCGGCACAGCCGATGGCGTCGCCGGGCTTGATGAACAGCGAGGCGTCGGCGACCCAGTCGCCCTCCGGGGCGCGGGCGTAGTCGCCGCCCAGCTTCCGCAGGGCGTCCTCCGCGGCACGGATGGACGTCGTGCCGACGGCCAGACGCGGACGGCGGTCGCGCAGGGCGCGCAAGGTCGCGGCCGGAATCCGGTAGGCCTCGCGATGCATCACGTGCGATGACACGTCGGCGGTCTGCACGGGCTGGAACGTGCCCGGCCCGACGTCGAGGACGAGGTCATGGAAGTCATGCCCCTGACGGCGGAGCGCCTCGATGAGCTCGGGCGTGAAGTGCAGGCCGGCCGTCGGCGCGGCGACGGCACGACGCGCCGAAGGATCCGCATAGACGGTCTGGTAGCGCGCGTCGTCATCGGAGGCGTCGACGCCCCGGGCCTTGCGCGCCTCGATGACGTAAGGCGGCAGGGGCAGCTCGCCGGCGCGGTCGGAGAGGGCCTCCACGGTGTCGCCGGGCGCCAGTTCGAACCGCACGCGGTATTCGCCACCCGCCGTCTCAACCGCGACGGCACGCACGCCGGCGACGTCGAAGCCGGCCGCGTCGGCCGCACGCTTGCCCGGCCTGAGCATGCACCACCACTCCTTGGGATCGAGCGTCGGACGCAGCAGCAGGCACTCGACCTTGCCGCCGGTGGGGCGCACGCCGTGCAAGCGCGCCTTGATGACCGAGACGTTGTTGCGGATGAGCGCGGTGCGAGGCGGCAGCAACGCGGGCAGGTCGGCGAAGGCCCGGTGCTCGAGCGAGCGGGTCGCGCGGCGCACCACCAGCAGACGCGAAGCGTCGCGCCTGGCCGCGGGCACGGCGGCGATCCGCTCCGGCGGGAGGTCGAAGTCCAGCTCCCGGACGTCCATCGGTCAGCGACCGGTCTTGGGCGGAGTCAGCAGCAGGAATCCGTCGATGGCGCGCAGGGGCACGAATTCGGCGCCGGGCGTGGCGCGATGCTGCTCCTCCTCGACCGCCGAGAGCTTGGCGTCCATGTCGTCGATGCGGGCGATGAGGACCGCCTCGGGCGTGGACGGCGTGGCGCAGGCGCCGTATTCGCGCAGGGTGTGGTGGCTGAGGATGACGTGCTCGAGGCGCTCGCGCAGGGCGGGGTCGAGCCCGGCCTTCACGGCGTGCTCACGCACGATGAAAGTCCCGAGCACGAGATGCCCGTGCAGGTTGCCGGCGCGCGTGAAGCCGGCCTTGGCCATGCCGGGCTCGAGACGGTAATACTCCTGGACCTTGCCCACGTCGTGCAGCACCGTGCCCGCCAGCGCGAGCGAAGGGTCGACGGTCGGATAGAGGGGCAGGACCACCTCGGCGATCCGGGCCATGCGGAGGGTGTGCTCCAGGAGTCCGTGGCGGAAGGCGTGGTGCATGCCCGTGGCGGCCACCGACTCGCAGAAGCGTTCACCGTGCTCCTCGAAGACGGAGATCACGGTGTTGCGCAGGCCTTCGTGCGGGATGCGGCCGACGATGTCCATAAGGTCGGCGCGCATCTTCACGGGGTCGTGACGCGAGACGGGCGTCAGACGGCCCATCACCGAGGGGTCGGCACGTTCGGCTTCCGTGAGCGGAGCGAGCCCGTCGACCTTGAGGTCGGGCCGGCCGACGTATTCGCCGACCGAACCGCTGACGCGCGCGACGGAGCCCGCCTTGAGTCCGACGAGGGCCTGGCGGAGGGGAGAGTCGTTGAAGACGCGCACCTTCAGGTCGTCGGTGGCGTCCGCCGCGGTGAACTCCTGATACTGGGAGCCGTTCTTGGCCGTGCGCACGGCGACCTCGCCCAGGGCGCAGATGGCATGGAAGCGTGAACCGAGGGGCAGGGCCTTGGCTTCACGGAGGGAATGCAGCGGTTCGGACATGCCTTCATCCTGCCCGCCCCCGGCGGCGGCGAAAGGGTAAAAGTGCGGACGGGAAAGGGTGCGGGATTGAAAGAAGGGCCGACCGCGTCACCTTCGGCATACGCCCCTACCATGCTCCGCCCCGCCCTGCTCCTCCTCGCCCTGGCCGCCTCGCTCACCGCCGAGCCCGTACGGCAGGATCACGCCAAGTACGCCGCCGCGCTGAAGGAGTTCCGCTCCGGCAAGGCCGCGCCCGTCGACGCGCTGCGCGACAAGGCCTCCGCACCGGAGGTGCGACGCGCCGCGGTCGACGCGCTGCGCGAACGCCTGCTCGATGAGCCCTCCGGCCCGCTGGCAAAGGCCGCGGCCGGCCTGCTCGCCGAAACCGACGCCGACACCGCGCGCCTGCTCCTGGCCGCCCTCGCGGAAGCCAAGGTCACTTCGGCGGCCGACGCCGTCGCCGCGCTCGCCGGCAAAGCCGACTCACCCGTGCGCGTCGACGCCGCCCTGGCGCTCGCCGAGATCGGCGGTGCGCGCGCCGTGCCGCTCCTCGCCGCACTCGCCAAGGATGAAGCGCTCGCGGAAACCGTCACGGAAGCCCTCGGCAAGACCGCGGGCCCCGGCGTGACCGACGCCTTCATCGCGGGCATCAAGGACAAGGGCCTGCCCGCCGTCTCGCGGACCGCGCTCATCCGCGCCTCCGTGACGCGCAACAACCGAGCGGTGGCCGCGGCCCTCTGCGAGACGGTCGCCGAGGAGGACATGCGCATGGAAAGCCAGAAGGGCCTGCTCCGTCTCGCCACCGCCGCCGACCTGTCCGCCCTGCGCAAGTCCGAGCAGTCCGTGAGCAACGAGGCGACCAAGGCCGCCCTCGGACGACTCATCAAGAAGCTCGAAGCGGCGAAGTAACCTCAGCCCTGCCCCTGTCCCTGCCCCTATTCCAATCCCCATGCGCTCCCTGCTCGCCCTGCTCATCGCCGCTGTCACCTTCGCCGCCGAACCCGACCGTGCGCTGGTCTTCTCCAAGACCGCGGGCTTCCGTCACAAGGACTCCATCCCGGTCGGCAACGAGCTCCTCAAGAAGCAGTTCGAATCCCTCGGACTGCAGGTCGACCTCTCCGAGGACTCGGCGGTCTTCACTTCCCAGAATCTGGCCCGCTACCGCGTCGTGGCCTTCATGAGCACGACCGGAGACATCATGCCTCCCTCCGTGGCCAAAGACGCCGCGCCCGAGGTCAAGGCTGCGGCCGAGAAGGAAGGCGCCGCGCGACGCAAGGCCTTCGAGCAGTGGATGGAAGCCGGCGGCGGATTCGTCGGGGTGCATGCCGCCTCCGACACCGAATACAAGTGGCCGTGGTACGGGAAGATGATCGGGGGCTATTTCAACGGCCATCCCGCCATCCAGGAGGCCGTGCTGCGCCCGGCCGTCACCGACCACCCTTCGACCGTGCACCTGCCGCGCAACTGGAAGCGACGCGACGAGTGGTACAACTTCCGCAAGCCCATGCAGCGTGACATCGAGATCCTGCTGACCATCGATGAGACGTCCTACGACGCCGGCAAGTCCGCCATGGGGTCCCATCATCCCATGGCCTGGTGCAAGGAAGTCGGCCAAGGTCGCATGTTCTACACCGCCGGCGGCCACACCAAGGAGTCCTTCTCCGAAGACCTCTTCGTCCGTCACCTCCTCGGCGGCATCCGCTGGGTCATCCGCAAGTAAGCCACCTGCGGCAAACGCGAAGGCCCCACGGCCAAGGCACGCCCCTGCCCCTGTCCCTGCCCCTACCCCTGTCCCTGCCCCTAAATCATTCCCCATCCCCCATCCTCCATCCCCTCATCCCTGTTGCCACCCTCGGCCTGAACCCTTACTCAAGAACCCACCCCTCCCCATGAACAAGTCCTCCCGTCGCTCCTTCCTGAAAAACTCCGCCCTGGCCGGAGCCGCCCTCAGCTTCCCGTCCATCATCCCCGCTTCCGCGCTGGGCAAGGACGGCGCCGTGGCGCCCAGCAACCGCGTCCAGCTCGTGGGCATCGGCCTCAAGGGCATGGGCAGCGGCAACCTCCGCAAGCTGATGACCGTACAGGGCGTGCAGGTCATCGCCCTCTGCGACGTCGACCGCCGCGTGCTCGACTCCGCTTCCAAGTCCGTCGTGACCAAGCAGAAGTCCGCGCCCAACGTCTACCAAGACTTCCGCGAGGTGCTCGAGAAGGAAAAGCCCGACGCGATGATGCACGGCCTGCCCGACCACTGGCACGGCGTGATCAGCTGCGCGTTCCTGCGCGCCGGCGTCGACGTCTACGGCGAGAAGCCGCTCGCCAAGACCTTCGCCGAAGGCCGCGCCATCGTGGAGGCCGCCCGCGACAACGGCCGCGTCTGGCAGACGGGCATGTGGCAGCGCTCCACGGGCAACTTCCGCCGCGCCATCGAGCTCGTGCGCAACGGCACCATCGGCAAGATCCACAAGGTCGAGGTCGGCACGGGGCCCAACGGACACCAGATGCCCGAGGCGCCGAAGGCCGGCGAGAAGCCTCCGGCGGAAGTGGACTACGACCTCTGGGTCGGCCCCTCGGCCGAGTTCGCCTACGATCCGCGCGTCTTCCACTTCCACTGGCGCTGGCACACCAACTTCGGCGGCGGCCAGCTGCTCGACTGGGTCTGCCACCACCCCGACATCGCCCTCTGGGCCATGGGCAAGGACGCTGAATTCCCGGTCGCCGTCGAAGGCACGGGCACGCTGCGCGAAGGCCCCTGGGACACGCACCGCGACTACGACTACACGGTGACCTACGCCGACGGACTCGCGGTCAACATCAGCAGCAAGTTCATGGGCGTGCGCTTCCACGGGGAGAAGGGCGAGATCTACGTCAACCGCGGCAAGCAGACCTGCTCCGTCGAGGGGCTCTGGAACAAGGACCTGGGGCCGGACGCCTGGCGCTGCCCCGGCACGACCGACCATCACCAGGAGTTCGTCGACTGCGTCCGCAGCCGGCGCCGCCCGGTGGCCCACGCGCTCGCCGCGCACCACACCACGGCCGTCGGCCACCTGGGCAACGCCGCGGTGTTCACCGGCCGCAAGCTGAAGTTCGACGGCGCCGCGGGCAAGTTCATCAACGACACGGGCGCGACCGCCATGCTCTCCCGCGAGCTGCGCAAGCCCTGGTCGCTCGAGAAGGTCTGACCGGATGGACGAGGAGCCGTCACCGGGCGGCAGCCGCTTCCTGCTCGGCGTGGTCGCCGGGGCCGCCCTGGTCTGGGCGATCTTCGGACGCAAGTTCGAGATCCCCGGCCCGTGGTCGCCGGCCCGCGAGGTCGCCCTGCCCCGGGGCGACGTGCCCGCACGCTCAGCGGCCGACCTCAACGCACCCGCGCGCAACGCCTCGGCGGTCGGTTACGAACGCGTGCTGGAAGACATCCGCAACGGCAAGCTGCCGCAGCTCAGCCGCGAACAGGTCGAGGCCTACCTCGAGTCGAAGGACCGCTCCACGGCCAGCCTCATCTGCGCGTTCCGTCTGACGAAGGACCTCGCCTACCTGCGCGAAGCCGTGAACGCCGACGGCACCGATCCCGCGGCGCAGCTGGAACTGGCGCTCCGCGGCGAGACGCCTGACGAACGATCCTCCGCGCTCGAGGTCTTCCGCCAGCTCAAGCCCGACAACCCGATCGGCGACTACCTCGCCGCCCAGCGCGACCTCGCCGCCGGAGACTACGGCCGGGCAGCCGCCGCGCTCTTCGACTCGATTGAGAAGGGGCCGCTCGCCGACTACGGCAAGGACGCCATGGCCGGCGCGGAAGAGGCCTTCACGCAGGCCGGCTACGAGCCGCTGGCCGCCAAGCTGGCCGCCTTCGGCGCGATGGACGCCATGGCCGTCCAGAACCTGGCCGCGGTGGGCCGCGGCGCCGGCGACCTGCTCAACGTCTTCATCACGCAGGGCGACATCGACGCCGCGGCGCCGACCTTCGAGGCCGGTCGCGCGCTGGGCCAGCGGCTGCAGGGCGAGGACCAGATGCTCATCCACCAGCTCACCGGCATCAGCCTCGAGCGCTCCTTCGTCGAACAGCTCGACCCCCTGACCGTCATCGACCCCTCGGGCCAGACCGCCGGCGAACGCCTCGTGTCCCTCCAGACCTCGCTCAACGAAATCAGGGACCTGACCAAGGACGACGCCGGCCTGTTGAACATGAGCCGCGAGAGCCTCGAGACCTACGTCGAGATCGCGTCGTCGAAAGGCGAGCTCGAGGCCCTGCGTTGGTATCGCGCCCAACGCCCCGCGGGCAAGTGACCCAAACAGAAGGGGCCGCTCGCGCGGCCCCTCGGTGACGGCTGACGTCCCGCTTAGTAGCGGTAGTTGTCGGGCTTGTACGGCCCCTGGACCTGGACGCCGATGTAGGCGGCCTGGTCCTTCGATAGCTTGGTGAGGCGCGCGCCGATCTTCTGCAGGTGCAGACGGGCGACCTCCTCGTCGAGGTGCTTGGGCAGGAGGGCCACGCCGGGCTTGGCCTGGGCGCGGGTCTCCCACAGGTGCAGCTGGGCGAGGACCTGGTTGGCGAAGGAGGTCGACATCACGTAGCTCGGGTGGCCGGTGGCGCAGCCGAGGTTCACCAGGCGGCCTTCGGCCAGCATGTAGAGCTGGCGTCCGTCCTTGAAGGTGTAGCGGTCGACCTGCGGCTTGATGGTGTCCTTCTTCAGGCCCTTGTGGGCGTTGAGGCGGGTCACCTGGATCTCGTTGTCGAAGTGGCCGATGTTGCAGACGATGGCCTGATCCTTCATCCGCAGCATGTGCTCAAGGGTGATGATGTCCTTGTTGCCGGTGGCGGTGACGTAGATGTCGGCCTTGCCGAGGGTGTCCTCGACGGTGACGACGCGGTAGCCCTCCATCGCGGCCTGCAGGGCGCAGATGGGGTCGATCTCGGCGATCTGCACGGTGGCGCCGAGTCCGCGGAGGGACTGGGCCGAGCCCTTGCCGACGTCGCCGTAGCCGATGACGAGGGCGACCTTGCCGGCCACCATGACGTCCGTGGCGCGCTTGATGCCGTCCACGAGCGACTCGCGGCAGCCGTAGAGGTTGTCGAACTTCGACTTGGTCGCGGTGTCGTTCACGTTCACCGCGGGGACGAGCAGGGAGCCCTCCTCAAGCATGCGGTAGAGGCGCTTGACGCCGGTGGTGGTCTCCTCGGAGACGCCCTTCCACTCCTTCACGACCTTGTGCCAGTGTCCGGGGCGCTGCTTGGCGACCTTCTTGAGCAGGTTCTTGATGATCTGCTCCTCCTCGGATTCGGAGGGGGTGTTGACCCACTTGGATCCGTTCTCGAGCTCGTAGCCCTTGTGGATGAGGAGCGTGGCGTCACCGCCGTCGTCGACGATCAGCTGCGGACCGCTGCCGTTGGGCCAGGTGAGCGCGCGCATGGTGCACTCCCAGTACTCCTCGAGGGTCTCGCCCTTCCAGGCGAAGACGGGCAGGCCGGCCTTGGCGATCGCCGCGGCGGCGTGGTCCTGGGTGGAGAAGATGTTGCATGAGGCCCAGCGGACGTCCGCGCCGAGCTCGGCGAGGGTCTCGATGAGCACGGCGGTCTGCACGGTCATGTGCAGGGAGCCGGAGATGCGCACGCCCTTCAGGGGCTTCTTCCTGCCGAACTTCTCGCGCAGGGCCATGAGGCCGGGCATCTCGTGCTCAGCGACCTGGAGTTCCTTGCGGCCCCACTCCGCGAGGGAGAGGTCGGCCACGTCGTAATCGGTGAATTTCTTGGGCATGGTGGTTGTGAAGGTCAGGCGCCGAGGGCCTTGCGGAAGGCGGCCAGGCGGGAGGTGGTCTCCCAGGGCAGGCCCTTCTTGCCGAAGTGGCCGTAATGGGTGCTGGCGCGATAGATCGGACGGCGCAGGTCGAGCTGGCGGATGATCTCGGCCGGATTGAAAAGGAAGACCTTCTTCACGGCGCGGAGGATGCGCTCGTCGGAGACCTTGCCGGTGCCGAAGGTGTCGACGTGCAGGCTGGTCGGCTCAGGATGGCCGATGGCGTAGGCGGCCTGGATCTCGACGCGCTCGGCGGCGCCGGCGGCGACGATGTGCTTGGCGACCCAGCGGGCCATGTAGGCCGCGGAGCGGTCGACCTTCGTCGGGTCCTTGCCCGAGAAGGCACCTCCGCCGTGACGGCCCATGCCGCCGTAGGAGTCGACGATGATCTTGCGGCCGGTGAGGCCGCAGTCGCCCTGGGGCCCGCCGACGACGAAACGGCCGGTGGGGTTGATCAGGAACTCGGTGCGACGGGAGAGGAGCGAGGCGGGCAGGACCTTGCGGACGACCTGCTCGACGCAGAACTTCTCGATCTGGCGGTGCGAGACGTCGGCGGTGTGCTGGGTGGAGATGACGACGTTCTCGATGGCGACGGGACGGCCGTCCTCATAACGCACGGCGACCTGCGACTTGCAGTCGGGACGCAGCCACTCGGTGCCGCGGGCGCCGGACTTGCGGATGCGGGCCAGGGCGCGGTTGAGACGGTGGGCGAACATCACCGGGGCGGGCATGAGCTCCGGGGTCTCCTCGGAGGCGTAGCCGAACATGATGCCCTGGTCGCCGGCGCCCATCTTGGCGTGCTTCTTCCCCTCGGCCTTGCGCTCGTCGACGCCCTGGGCGATGTCGGGCGACTGCTGGGTGAGGAGGTTGGTGATGAAGACCTTGTCGGCGTGGAAGACGTCGTCGTCGTTGACGTAGCCGATCTCGCGGATGGCGGCCCGGACGACCTGCTCGAAGTTCACGCGGGCCTTGGTGGTCAGCTCGCCGGCGATCACGACGTGGTCGCTCTTGACCAGGGTCTCGCACGCGACGCGCGAGAAGCGGTCCTGCGCGAAGCAGGCGTCGAGGACGGAATCCGAGATGCTGTCGGCCACCTTGTCGGGATGGCCCTCGCCCACGGATTCGGAGGAGAAGATGAAGGAGGAGGACTTCGCCATGGTGAAAGCACCATGGAGGGAAAAGCCTGAAAAGCAAGCATCCATCATCGTATCAGGATGAGTAGATGCGTTTTAAAATAGGGGCAGGGGCAGGGACGGGGACAGGACTGGGGCGCAAAAAAGGGCGCCTTGCGGCGCCCTTCGCAGGTCGGGGTCGGCCCGGGTTCAGCCTCCGACGGCGCGCAGGGACACGAGGTACTCGACCAGGGAGGTGAATTCCTCGACGGTCAGGCCCGCGGCCAGGCCGGCCGGCATCATCGACTGCGGCAGGTGCTTCTCATCCTTCACGTCGGCGCGCTTCAGGAGGGTGACCTGTCCCGCGATGTTGCGCAGGGTGACGCGTCCGTCGGCCTCGCCGGTGACGAAACCGTTGTGCACGGCCCCGTCCTTCATGGTGAAGACGACGGTCTGGAAGCCCTGGGCGACGACCTTGCCCGGCTCGAGCACGGAGTCCACGAGGTAGTCGCGCGCGAACTTGGCGCCGGCGGCGCCGAGGTAGGGCCCCTTCTGCTCCGCGGCGGGATCGACGCTGTGGCAGGCGATGCAGCCCTGCTGGGTGAAAAGCTTCTGGCCCAGCTTCACGTCGCCCCGTCCCTTGAGCGCGACGGACGAGACTTCGGCCACGGACAGCTGCGCCACGCGCTTGCCCTTGCGGGCGGCGGCCTGACGCGAGGCCTCGAGGGCGGCCTTGGCGGCGTTGATCTGTAGGACGTTGTCACCGGTCATGCCGGCCTGAAGCTGCTTGTCGAATCCGGTCAGTCCCATCTCGGCCACGGCGTGGAAGAAGCCGAGGTCGCGCGGGTTCTTGTTCACGTGGTCCTGCACCTTCTTCTTCCACTGGTCCTTGGAGAGCGGGCTGCGTAGGACGGTGAAGAGCGACTTCCACAGGAGGGTCGAGGTGGCGTCATCGGCGCGGTTGGCCATGGAGCGGAGCTTGTCCACCTGGTTGCCGCGCTCGGCCTCGTTGATGAAGTCCTCGACGGCCTGCCGGGCGGCGTTGGACGCCTTCGCGTCCTTGGACCAGGCGGCCAGCACCTTGACGCGCGCGGTCAGGCCCTCGTCGCCCTCGGCCTTGAGCAGCGCAAGGTAGCAGTCGACGCGCTCGTTCCACGGCCGGGATCCCTGCAGCGCGGCCTCGGTGAGCAGGGTGACGTCGGCCGGACGCAGCGCCAGGGAGGCCATGACGAGGCGCAGGGGATCGACGCCTTCGAGCTTGAGGCTCACGACCGGGATCCGGTTCCTGGCCATCAGGTCCAGCGCGCCCATGCGGAGCGCGGCGGGCAGCTTGGCGTAGGCGGCCTCGAGCGCGGCGTGCACCTTGGCGGTGTGGGCCCACTCGGTCGGCTTGAAGTAAGGACCGCGGTCGTCGGGACGGGTGCTCCACCAGTCCTTGTAGTTCCAGCGCTCCTCGGTGAAGTAGAGTCGGGCGAGCGCGGCCACGGCGCCCGCGCGCTGCGCGTCGTCGCCGGAAAGGGAAAGGGCGGCGAGACCGGCGACGGCCTCCTCGGTGTGCATGCCCTGCAGGGCGCGCAGGGCCAGCGCGCGGGTGGCGGGGCTGGCGGCCGCCGCGAGGCAGGCCTTGGCGTCACCGAGACGCACGAGGGCGTTCACGGCGGTGTGCGGCAGGCGGTGGTGCTCGCCGACCCCGAGCTTCGACTCATCGGAAGGCCAGGATGAGGCGGCCTCGAGGATCGCGCCGGATACGTCCTTCGCGCCGAGGCGCTGCAGGCCGACGAGCGCCTGGAGGCGGACGCGGGGGTCGGCGTCCTTGAGGGCGTCGACAAACAGCTGCGCGGGCACGCCGTCCAACTGGGTCGTGCGGTCGGCGAGCGCGCGCAGGACGAACTCGCGCACGGCGACGTCCTTGGCCAGACCCGCGAGCGAGGCGTTGGCGGCGGCGCCGAGGAGCTGCTTGTAGGTGAAGATGGCGGCGACGCGGGAATGGAGGTGGGCGGAGCCGTCGGCGGCGACGGCGAGCACGGCCGGAGCGAGCTTGGTCAGGCCGGCGTCGACCATGCGCCGTGAGGCCTCGAGGCGGAGGACGGCGCTGGCGGAACGGAGCACGCCGGGCAGGTCGGACTCGTCGGCCTTCGCGACGTCGACGAAGGGCGCGGGCTTGCCGCCCTCGACGGTGAGGATCTGGATCTTGCCGACCTGCTTGCCTTCGCCGGCGTAGCTGAACTTGCCGTCACGCCAGTCGGCGAGATACAGGCGGCCGCGGGCGTCGACGTCGGCGTCGACGGCGCGGGTGAGCTTCTCGAAGGTCTCCTGCTGCGCGACGAAGGTGGCCTCGAAGCGGCGCAGGGGATGGTGGTGCACGGTGCCCGTGGTCCAGTCGCAGGTGAGCAGCGCCTCGTTGAAGGGCGCGGGGAAGGCGGGCTCGGAGATCCAGAGCGCGCCGGTGCCGGAACCGCCGCCGTAGTCGGCGAGGGGCGGCGCGGCCTCCTCGGCGAAGTTCTTGTAAAGGCGGGGATAGCCGTGGTTGGAAAGCGAGGTGAAGTGGTGGAAGCGGGTGTTCCAGCCCTTGCCGTCGTTGGTGTTGTCGCGGGTGAAGAGGTCGAGGGTCGGCGAGATCGCCACGTCGCAGTTGTTGCGCGTCATCTCGGAGTAGACCTCGAGCTCGGTGCCGTCGGGACGCACGCGCATGATGCCGCCGCCGTAGAGGGTGACGCGCTTGCCGTCGCCGGTGCCGACGGCGCCGTCGTTGTCGCGCACGAGGCCGGCGCCGAAGTCGCCCACGGCGATGTAGAGCCAGCCGTCGATGCCCATGCGGCAGCCGTTGGTGGTGTGGTCCGCGCCACGGGGATGCTCGATGCCGCCGCCGAGGCCGTCGACCAGCAGCTTGCGCTCCTCGGCCTTGCCGTCGCCGTCCTTGTCGCGGAGGACGCTGAGGAAGGGCGGGTGGACCAGGTAGAAGGAGCCGTTGACGATGTGGCCGCCGCGGGGGCTGTCGACCCGGGCGTATTCGACCATGGCGTCGACGACGCCGTCCAGGTTGCGGTCCTTGGCCACGAGGATGCGGCCCATGTCCTTGATGTGACCGAGGGAGCCGTTCTTGTCCGAAGAGACGTACAGGTCGCCGTCGTAGGACGCCGACACGGCGGTCGGGTAGAGCTCGGGCTCCTGCGGGGTGCCGACGTAGTCGCGGATGGCGAAGCCGGCGGGCACGGCGTTCGCGGCGGCCGCAAGGAAGAGGAGGCTGTAAGGGCGGAGCATCGGGGGCGGGGTGAGAAGGGAGATTTAGGCGGACACGGCGGAGACTCCAAGCGGGAACCGCGGATGGCGGCTTGCCCGGCGAGGCGCCCTCCCCAACCCTCACGGGATGCGCGCCAGCCTGCCCGTGCTGCTGCCCCGTCCGCGGGAACTGACCCTGCTCGGAGGGTTCCTGCAGGTCCCGCCCGCGCCGCACCCGACCCGCCGGTTCCTCGAGACGCTGCCCCGCACGGTCGACGAGGCGGACAAGGCCTGGGGCGGGGGCGCCTGCCGGTTTGAGCGCGACGGCTCGCTCGGCGAGGAGGACTACCGGATCGAGGTCGGCGCCGCCGGGGTGCACGTGAGGTCGGGCGGCCCCCGCGGTTCGCTCTACGCGGCGCAGACGCTCCGCCAGATCCACGCGCAGAATCCCGACGCGCTGCCGAAGCTGGAGATCCTCGACGGGCCCGACCTGCCCGTGCGCGGCTTCATGCTCGACGTCTCACGCCTGCGGATCCCCCGGCAGGAGGAGCTGCTCGCGCTGGTGGAGGGGTTGCACGCGCTGCGCGCCAACCAGCTCCAGCTCTACGTGGAGCACGCGTTCGCCTTCCCGGGGCATGAGGACGCGTGGCGCGAAGCCTCGCCGCTCACGCCGGAGCAGGTGCGGGAACTGGACGACGCGTGCGCCGCCCGCGGCATCGAACTCGTCCCCAACCTCAACACGTTCGGGCACATGGAACGATGGCTGCGTCACGCGCGCTACCGTCCGCTCGCGGAATGCCCCGACGGCTGGACGCACCCGCTCACGGGGCAGTTCAAGCCCGTCCCCGGCACGCTCTTCCCGGACGAGGCCTCGCTCCGGTTCGTCGGCGGGCTGCTCGACGGGCTGCTGCCGCACTTCCGCAGCCGCCAGGTGAACGTCGGCGGCGACGAACCGTGGGAGCTCGGCCAGGGCCGAAGCAAGGAGGCGGTGGCGTCGCGGGGCAAGCGGCGCGTCTACGTCGAACACCTGCGGAAGATCTGCGCGCTGGCCGCGGAACGGGGACGTCGTCCGATGTTCTGGGCCGACATCCTGATGGAGGAGCCCGCGCTCGCGCAGGACGCGCCCGCCGACGCCACGCCGGTGGTGTGGGGCTACGACGCCGGCCATCCGTTCGACGCCCAATGCGGCCGGCTGAGGGAGCTGGGGCGCGAATTCATCGCCGCTCCAGGCACTTCGGCCTGGCAAAGCTTCACGGGTCGGCTGGACAACGCGCTCACCAACCAGGCGGAGGCCTGCGCCGCCGCGCTGCGGCACGGCGCGCGCGGCACGCTCACCACGACCTGGGGCGACGGCGGCCACCACCAGCCCTGGCCCACGTCATGGCTGCCGATGACGGCGGGACTCGCGATGGCCTGGCGCTTCACGGCCAACCTCTCGCCGGACCACGCGCGCGGATGCTCAGTCCTGGGCGGCCTCTCCGCCGCCGACGGCGCCGCGGCCGCCGAGACGCTGCGCCTCATGGGGACGTTGGACGGGCTCACGGCGAAGTCGGTGCGCAACCGCAGCCTCTCCTGGGACTTCCTCACCTGCGCGCCCGAGGCGCTGCCGGGACACCTCGAGGGCGTGAAGGCGGAGGAGGCCGAGGCCTCGCTCGCGCATCTCGACCGCTGCCGCGCCGCGGCCGCCGGCATCTCCGATCGGCGCGTACGCGAGGAACTGACGCTTGGCGTCGATCTCGCCGCCGCCGGATTCCGGCGCGCGCTGGGCCGCGGACTTCCGTCCGACGAGCGGGCTTCGCTGCTCGCCCGGCACCGGGAGGTCTGGCTGCGGCGCTGCCGTCCGGGCGGCCTCGACGAAAGCTGCGCGCTGCTGTTCGGGGAACCGAAGCGCCGTTGACTGCGCCGGGGCCGCGCGCAGGATGGAACGCCGTGAGCGCGCTCCGCCCTGCCCTCCTGACCGCCCTCGCGGCGACGCGCCTCGTCGCGCAGCAGGCTCCGGGCGAAGTCTCGCCTGACGCGCTCTTCGCCGGGGCCCTGCCCCGGATCGACCTCCGTCTCGACCCCGGCGCCCTGAAGGCGCTGGAGAAGGATCCGCGCGCATGGGTCGACTTCGTCCTCGCCGAACAGGGCGGCGCCACGCTCAAGGACTGCCACATCAAGCTGAAGGGCTCCGCCGGCAGCTTCCGCCCCATCACCGACCCCCGGCCCGGCTTCTCCATCCGCACCGACAAGACCCAGAAGAAACAGGAGTTCCGCGGGCTGGGGAAGTTCCAGCTCAACAACTGCGCGCAGGACGGCTCGATGCTGCTCGAGCTGCTCGCGGGCGAGATGGCCCGCAAGGCCGGCGTGCCGGCGTCGCGCTGCACGCACGCCTGGGTCTCGCTCAACGGCAAGGCCCTCGGGCCCTACGTGCTCAAGGAGGGCTTCAACGCGGAGTTCCTCGGCTACTTCTTCAAGGACACGAAGGGCCACCTCTACGACGGGGGCTTCGTGGCGGACATCCGGCCCGACATGGAGGTCGACCGGGGTGACCCCAAGGACAACCGGCGGCTGATGGAGCTCATCGGCGCCTGCCAGGAGCAGGATCCGGCGAAGCGCGCCGAGCGCCTCAACGCCGTCGTGGACGTCGACGCCTACCTGCGGCACCTCGCGATGGAGCAGGTCTTCTGCCACTGGGACGGCTATTCGTTCAACCGGAACAACTACCGCATCTACGAGAATCGGACCGACGGCCGCTTCCACTTCATCCTGCACGGCATGGACCAGGTCTTCGGCGACGACCGCTGGTACGTGTTCCGCCGGCCGGGCGGACTCGTGCCGGACGCGCTGTGGTCCTACCCGGCCATCCGCGCCCGCTACCGGGAGCAGTTCACGCAGGTGTACGAACGCGCCCTGCGTCCGGTCGACTGGCCCAAGCGCGCGCTCGTCGTCGCCGAGGCCGTGCAGCTCCGGCTGCGCCCGATCTCCGTGGAGGAGTCCAAGCGCTTCGCCGACCGCGGCCGCGACGCCTCCGAAAGCATCCGCCGCCGGCTGGAGCATGTCCGTCAGCAGCTCGATGACGCCTCCCGCCTGCGTCGCGCGGGAGGCGCGGTCGCCCTCGGAAGCTACCATTGGACCCGCTCGACGGACAAGGACGCCAAGGCGAATGAGCCCGACTTCGACGGCCGTGGCACCCTCCGTCTGGGCGTCGACGCCGAAGGCGGAGCGGACTGGCGGCTGCAGCTGGCGCTGCCGGCCGGACGATACCGGATCACCGCGGGCGTGCGCACCAAGGAGGTGCGGGCCGATCCGGCGAAGGGCCCCGGCTTCCGCATCCGTCTCTCCGGCCAGTCCGAGGACCCTGCCGTGAAATCCCTGACCGGTACGCAGACGTGGCGCTCGGTGAGCGCCGACTTCGTCGTGGCCGAGGAAGGGGAGCCGACGCTGGTGATGGAGCTCAAGGCCGGCGGCGGCGAAGCCTGGATCGACCGCTCGACCGTCTCCCTCGTCCGCCTGCCCTGAGCGATGTCCGCGCGCTTCGAGCACAAGTTCATCGTGAGCGCCCCCCAGGCCGACGCCCTCGTGTCGGCGCTCGGGCCGTCGCTCATTCCCGACGCGACCGCCGGCGGATCCTACCCCGTCCTCACGCTCTATCACGACTGCACGGAATTCTCCGCCCTCGAGGCCCAGCGTCGCGGGGCGCCCTTCCGGAGCAAGGTGCGCGTGCGCTGCTACGGCAGCGCCGACGGGCGCATCGCCCCGACGACCTTCGTCGAACTCAAGCGCCGTGACGGCCCGGACGGAGCCAAGGTCCGCGCCAGGGGCGCCGCGGCCGCCTGCGCGGCGCTGGCCTGCGGCGACGCGGATGCCGCCGCCGACCTTGAGCCCGGGGAGCGCGCGGCGGCGACGGAGATCGCCGGCTTCGCCCGACGCGCCGGTCTGCGACCCGCCTGCCTGATGCGCTATGACCGGAGGGCGTGGTCCCTGGGCCCCCTCCGCCTGACGTTGGACCGCGACCTCATGGTCCGTCACGAGGACCTCCGGGCGACGCCCGATGACCGGGCGTTCGCCCGGCGGGCCCTCGACGAGGACCGGCTGGTCCTCGAGGTGAAGGGCGAAGGCGCCGTGCCGTTGGAGATTGCCCTCCTGCTCGCGCGGCTTGGGATTCGTCCCCGCCCCTTCAGCAAATACGCCGCCGGGATGGTCGCCGCGAATCCCCTTCACCCATGCAACTGATCACGAACCTCATCGCCCAGGCCCCGAACCTCGAGGAGCGCCTGCACGCGCTGCTCATCCCGAAGTCCTTCGGCGCGCCCTCCCCCGCGGTGTTCGAAATTCTCTTCGCCATCCTGTTCAGCTTCGGGCTGTGCGCGCTGGTCGCGCGCACCTACCGCTCCGTGTGCGGCCCGGAGCGCTACTCCCAGGACTACGTGCACACCCTCGTGATCCTCGGCACCGTCGTGACCCTGACCATCATGGTCGTCTCGGGCAACGCGGCCGCCGCCTTCGGTATGTTCGCCGCCTTCTCCATCATCCGCTTCCGCCGCACCGTGCGGCAGTCGCGCGACATCGCGTTCGTCTTCCTCGCCATGGGCGCGGGCCTCGCGGTCGGAGCGCGGCAGTACGTCCTCGCGCTCGTCACCGTCCCGGCCGTGTGCGGACTCGCGCTGCTGCTCTCCCGGGCGGACCTCTTCGCCGCCGCGCCGGCGACCCTGCGCCTGCGCGTGCGCCTCGGCGCCGACCAGGACCCCGGCGCGCTGCTCGCCCCCGCCTTCGCGGCGCACCTCGCGCGGCATGAGCTGCGGTCCCTGGAGAACGTGCAGGCCGGCCTGCAGCTCGAGGCCTCCTACGACGTCGTCCTGCGCGACCCGTCCGGAACGTCGGCCTTCCTGACCGCCGTGCGCGAGGCGACCGGCAACAACCGCGTCATCCTGCGTTCGGGCGACGTCGAGACGGCCGACTGAGGGGCGGAGGAGGCCCAGGCGGACTTCGCCCGCGTCAGTCGCCGCCCTTGCGGGGCTTGCCGGTGGTGGAGAAGAACTCCTTGACCCGAGCGCGCACGTACTCGCGGTTGAGCCGGGCGATCACGTCGAGCGTGATGCTCTTCGGGCAGTGCGCCTGGCACTCGCCGTAGTTGGTGCAGTTACCGAAGCCGGCCTCGTCCATCGCCTTGACCATGGCCAACGCGCGCCGTTCGCGTTCCGGCTGGCCCTGGGGCAGGATGCTGAGGTGGGTGACCTTGGCCCCGACGAAGAGCATCGCCGAGCCGTTCTTGCAGGAGGCCACGCAGGCGCCGCAACCGATGCACTCCGCGGCGTCCATCGCCTCGTCGGAGACCGCCTTGGGCACCGGCGTGCTGTTGGCCTCGGGCGCCGAGCCCGTGCGGACAGTGATGAAGCCGCCCGCCTGGATCACGCGGTCGAAGCCGGAGCGGTCGACCACGAGGTCCTTGAGGACCGGGAAGGCGCGGGCGCGCCAGGGCTCGACCGTGATCGTCTCGCCGTCGCGGAAGTTCCGCATGTGCAGCTGGCAGGTCGTCACACCCGGGATGGGCCCGTGCGGCATGCCGTTGATCGTCATCGAGCACATGCCGCAGATGCCCTCGCGGCAGTCGTGGTCGAAGGCGAAGGCCTCGCGGCCCTGCCGGACCAGCTGCTCGTTGAGCATGTCCATCATCTCTAGGAACGAGGCGGTGACGGGCACCGCAGCGAGCTCGTGCTCCTCGAAGGCGCCGGGGCTGCCGGCGCGCTGGCGCCAGACGCGCAGCTTGAGGCGCAGGGTGCGTTCGGGTGTGTCGGCGGCCATGGCGGTCACTTGTAAGAACGGGTGGAGAACTGGACCTCCTCGTAGCGGAGGGACTCCTCGTGGCGGCGCTGCGCGGCGCCCTCGCCCTGCCATTCCCAGACGGCCACGTGGGCGTAGTGCCCGTCGTCACGGCGCGCCTCCCCGGAGTCCTGGTGCTCGGTGCGGAAGTGGCCGCCGCAGGACTCCTCGCGCTCGAGGGCGTCGCGGCACATCAGTTCGCCGAACTCGAGGAAGTCGGCCACGCGGCCGGCGCGCTCGAGCTCGGGGGCGAGGCCGTCGGCCCCGCCGGTGACGCGCACGTTGCGCCAGAAGTCCTCACGGAGACCGCGGATGTCGGCGATGGCGCGCTCGAGACCGGCGCGGTCGCGGGCCATGCCGCAGCGGTCCCAGACGATGCGTCCGAGCTCCTTGTGGTAGCTGCGGGCGGTGCGGTTGCCGTTGATTGAGAGCATGCGCGCGACGCGGTCGTTGACGTCCTTGAGCGCGGCGCGGAACTCGGGGCCGTCGGCGGAGGGACGGCCGGCGAGGCCGACGCCCGCGAGGTAGTCAGCCACGGTCGTCGGGAGCACGAAGTAGCCGTCGGCGAGGCCCTGCATGAGCGCGGAGGCCCCGAGGCGGTTGGCGCCGTGGTCGGAGAAGTTCGCCTCCCCGCCGACGAAGAGTCCGGGGATGGTCGACTGCAGGTTGTAGTCCACCCACAGGCCGCCCATGGTGTAGTGCACCGCGGGGAAGATGCGCATCGGCTGCCGGTACGCGTTCTCGCCCGTGATGTTCTCGTACATGTCGAACAGGTTGCCGTAGCGTTCACGGATCACGCCCTCGCCGAGCCGGGCGATGGAGGCGGAGAAGTCGAGGTAGACGCCGAACCGCTTGCCGCCGACGGCGGGGCCGACGCCCCGGCCCTCGTCGCAGGCCTCCTTGGCGGCGCGCGAGGCGATGTCGCGCGGCGCGAGGTTGCCGTAACTGGGATACTTGCGCTCGAGGAAGTAGTCGCGGCGCTCCTCCGGGATGTCGGCCGGCGCGCGGCCGCAGTCGGCGGCGTCCTTGGGCACCCAGACGCGTCCGTCGTTGCGGAGCGACTCCGACATGAGCGTCAGCTTGGCCTGGTCCGCGCCGTGCACGGGGATGCAGGTCGGGTGGATCTGCGTGTAGCAGGGGTTGGCGAAGCCGGCGCCGCGGCGGTGGGCGCGCCAGGTGGCGGTGACGTTGCAGCCCTGCGCGTTGGTGGAGAGGTAGAAGACATTGCCGTAGCCTCCCGTGCAGAGCACGACCGCGTCGGCCGAATGGGCCTTCACCTCGCCGGAGACGAGGTCGCGCGTGACAATCCCCTTGGCGTGCCCGCCGACGAGCACCACGTCGAGCATCTCGTGCCGCGGGTGCATCCTGACGGAGCCGAGGCCGATTTGGCGGGACAGCGCCGAGTAGGCGCCGAGGAGCAGCTGCTGGCCCGTCTGGCCGCGGGCGTAGAAGGTGCGCGAGACCTGCGCGCCGCCGAAGGAGCGGTTGGCGAGGAGGCCGCCGTATTCACGGGCGAAGGGCACGCCCTGCGCCACGCACTGGTCGATGATGGAGGTCGAGAGCTGGGCGAGCCGGTAGACGTTGGCTTCGCGGGCGCGGTAGTCGCCCCCCTTGATGGTGTCGAGGAAGAGGCGGCGGGCGCTGTCGCCGTCATTCTGGTAGTTCTTGGCGGCGTTGATGCCGCCCTGCGCGGCGATGGAGTGCGCGCGGCGCGGGCTGTCCTGGTAGCAGAAGCAGGAGACCTGGTAGCCGAGCTCGCCGAGCGTCGCGGCGGCGGCGCCGCCGGCGAGGCCCGAGCCCACCACGATGACGTGGTACTTGCGGCGGTTCGCCGGATTCACGAGGCGGAGCTTCGCCTTGTGGTTGGCCCAC
Organism: Verrucomicrobiota bacterium; assembly: GCA_046080425.1. GTDB lineage: Bacteria > Verrucomicrobiota > Verrucomicrobiia > Opitutales > UBA953 > UBA953. The sequence continues at coordinate 49,617 of JBJTTY010000100.1, read as the reverse complement.
TTGTCGGCCAGGGGGCCGGCGGGGATCTTGGCGTCGAGGTTCATGGAGCTCACTTGAGGATGCCCGCGAGCACGGCCACGGGAATGGAGACGAAGCCGAGCGCCACGATCCAGGCGTAGGCCAGGGCGAGGCGGTCGAGGCGGCCGCGCCAGCGCTCATTGCGCAGGCCGAGGGTCTGGAAGAGGCTGCTGAAGCCGTGCCCCAGGTGGAGGCAGAGCAGCAGCATGCTCACGACGTAGAAGACGGAGACCGGGGCGGAGGAGAAGCCCGTCACGACCATGCGGTACACGCTGTCGAACTTCTGTCCGCCGAGGGCGGCCTCCTGGAAGGTGTAGTGCAGGAGGTGGAAGACGATGAAGGCCAGCAGAACCAGGCCGGTATAGGGCATGGTACGGGAGCCGAGGGTGGCGCGACGGGTGGCGTCGACGGAGGGCCCGCCGTCCCGGGCGGCGCGGTTCTCAAGCGTGAGCGTGACGCCGGCCCAGACGTGGGCGGCGGCGCTGAGGAGCAGGACGATCCGGGAAGTCCAGATGAGGAGGGGGTTGGCGTGGAGCCAGGCGGCGTAGGCGTCGATGGCGGCCGGCCCCTTGAACATCAGCAGGTTGCCCGACATGTGGCCCAGCACGAAGCCGGCCAGCACGAGGCCGGTGATCGCCATGACGACCTTCTTCCCGATGGAGGACGGTCGGCAGGCCTGGCAGGAGGAGTCTGACATGCGCGTGAAAGGCTGGACTGGGACGACCAACCATCAAAAGCGGGAGCACCTGGCTCTCCACCCCGGACCCCGGTCCCGAGGCGGGTATTAGCCCGGCCTCCGCCGAGCCTCAGAATCGCTCATAAGCCGGACGGGGTCGGACGGGAAAAACCGCTTGCCAGAGAAACGGGCGGGGATGAAATCCGAAAGTCCAGACCGGCGCCCGTTCCGCGGACCGCCGGTCTTTCATTTTTTACCGGAAAACCCACCCCCTCCCGAACCCTCCCACATGAAGTACATCTTCGTCACCGGCGGCGTAATCTCCTCCCTCGGCAAGGGACTGACTTCCGCCGCGCTCGGAGCGCTGCTCGAGTGCCGCGGACTGAAGGTGCGCATCCAGAAGTTCGACCCGTACCTCAACGTCGATCCGGGCACGATGAGCCCCTACCAGCACGGCGAGGTGTACGTCCTCGACGACGGCGCGGAGACCGACCTCGACCTCGGGCACTACGAACGCTTCACCTCCGGCACGCTGTCGCGGCTCAACAGCCTCAGCTCGGGCCAGGTCTACGAGACGGTCATCCAGAAGGAGCGCCGCGGCGACTACCTCGGCAAGACGGTGCAGGTGATCCCGCACGTGACCGACGAGATCAAGACGCGCATCCGCGCGGGCGGCGAGGGCGCCGACGTGCTCATCACCGAGATCGGCGGCACCACGGGCGACATCGAGGGCCTGCCGTTCCTCGAGGCGCTCCGCCAGTTCCAGCACGACGCGGGCCGCGAGAACGTGGCCTTCCTGCACTGCACGCTGGTGCCCTTCATCAAGGCCGCCGGCGAGCTCAAGACCAAGCCCTCGCAGCAGTCCGTCGCCAAGCTGCGCGAAATCGGCATCCAGCCCGACCTGCTCGTCTGCCGCACCGACCGGCCCGTCGGCGAGGACAACCGCCAGAAGCTCTCCCTCTACTGCAACGTCGGCGCCGACTGCGTGTTCGAGTGCCGCGACGTCGCGAACTCCATCTACGAACTGCCGCTCATGCTCGCCGAACAGCGCATGGACGACGTGGTGGTGCGCCGGCTCGGCCTGCGCTGCGGGCCGTGCGACATCGCGCCGTGGCGCGAGGTGGTGCGCCGCCTGCTCGAACCGAAGCGCCGCGTGCGCATCGGCGTCGTGGGCAAGTACATCGAGCTCCAGGACGCCTACAAGTCGGTCTACGAGTCAGTCGTCCACGGCGGCATCGCCAACGAGGCCGCGGTCGACATCGTGCGCATCGACGCCGAGGACCTGGAGACGGAGGGCACGGCGAAGCTCGAGGGGCTCGACGGCATCCTGGTGCCGGGCGGCTTCGGCTCGCGCGGCATCGAGGGCAAGGTCATCGCCGCCCGCTTCGCGCGGGAGCGCAAGGTGCCCTATTACGGCCTCTGCCTCGGGATGCAGATCACGGTCATCGAGTTCGCCCGGCACGTGCTGGGGCTCGGGAAGGCCCATTCGACGGAATTCGACCCCGTGACCCCAGATCCGGTCATCCACCTGATGGAGGCCCAGAAGGAGGTCACCGACAAGGGGGCCACGATGCGCCTGGGGGCCTATGACTGCGCGCTCACCCCGGGATCCAAGTCCCGGGCGGCCTACGGCCGGGACCTGATCAGCGAGCGCCACCGGCACAGATTCGAATACAATGACACCTACCGGAAGCGCCTCGAGGAGGCCGGCCTGACGGTCGGGGGGGTCAACCCCGGCACCGGCCTGGTCGAAATCGTCGAGGTCCGGGACCATCCCTTCATGGTGGGGGTGCAGTACCACCCCGAGTTCAAGTCCAAGCCCAACCGGCCGCACCCCCTCTTCGCCGCTTTTGTGAAGGCGGCGGTTGAGAAGTCCCTCGGCTCCTGCTAGGTCAGTGCACGGCGGTGCCCACCGGCGCCGCTCACAGTCACGCAGGCGGAGGTCCGCCGCAGCCCTCTTATCCCCGCCATGTCCTCCCCTGATTCCGCCGGCACCTGGGTGCCCCGCCTCCGAGCCGAAGTCGCGCGCGTCGTCGTCGGCCAGCAATACCTGGTCGACCGGCTGCTCGTGGGCCTGCTCGCCAACGGCCACGTCCTCCTCGAAGGCGTGCCCGGCCTGGCGAAGACGCTCTCCGTCCGCACGCTCGCCCGGGCGGTGACGGCGGGGTTCTCCCGCATCCAGTTCACGCCCGACCTGCTTCCCGCCGACATCGTCGGCACGCTCATCTACGACCCGAAGACGGGCGCCTACTCCGCCAAGAAGGGCCCGGTGTTCGCCAACTTCGTGCTGGCCGACGAGATCAACCGCGCGCCGGCCAAGGTGCAGTCGGCGCTGCTGGAGGCGATGCAGGAGCGCCAGGTCACCCTCGGCGGCGAGACGCACGCCCTGCCCTCGCCCTTCCTCGTGCTCGCCACCCAGAACCCGATCGACCAGGAGGGCACCTACCCGCTGCCCGAGGCCCAGGTCGACCGCTTCATGCTCAAGCTCAACGTGGGCTACCCGACCCGCGAAGAGGAGCGCCGCATCCTCGACGCCATGGCCACGACCGCCCCGAAGCTCGACGTCGAGTCCGTCGTGACCACCGCCGAGATCCTCGAGGCGCGTCGCGCCGTCGACGCCGTGCGCGTGGCCGACGCCGTGCGCGACTACGTGGTTTCGCTCGTCCTCGCGACCCGCGGCCAGCAGCCCGGCGGGCCCGACCTCGGACGCTTCGTGCAGTTCGGCGCCTCGCCCCGGGCCACCATTAGCCTGACCCTCGCCGCCAAGGCCTGGGCCTTCCTGCAGGGCCGCGACCACGTCACGCCGCAGGACGTCAAGGACGTCGCGCCCGACGTGCTCCGCCACCGCCTGATCCTCACCTACGAGGCCGACGCCGAGGGCGTGGGCGCCGACGAAGTCGTGCGCCGCGTGCTCGACGCCGTGCCGGTGCCCTGAGCCGAACGTGGCCGCCGAAGTCCCGACGACCCCGCAGGAGGCGCTCCGTGACGCGCGGCGCGTGGAGATCGTCGCGGCCCGCGCGGTGAACGACGCGATGAGCGGGGCCTACCTGTCCCGCTTCAAGGGACGCGGCACGGACTTCGAGGAGCTGCGCGAATACGTGCCCGGCGACGACGTGCGCACGATGGACTGGAACGTGACCGCGCGCACGGGACGCCCGTTCGTCCGCCTGCACCGCGAGGAGCGCGAGCTGACGCTCGTGCTCGCGGTCGACGTCTCCGGCTCGGGCTCCTTCGGCTCCGGCCGCGCCACGCTCCGCGAACGCGCCGCCGAGGTCGCGGCCTGCCTCGCCGTCTCCGCGCTGCGCGCGGGCGACCGCGCGGGCCTGCTGCTCTTCTCCGACCGGGAGGAGCTCTGGGTGCCGCCCCGCAAGGGCCGCCGCCAGGCGCTGCGCATCATCCGCGAGGTGCTCTCCTTCCGCCCGGTGAGCCGTCGCACGGACTTCGCCCCGCCCCTCCGCCGCCTGGCCCGAGCGCTCCGCCGACGTTCGCTCGTGGCGGTGGTCTCCGACTTCCTGCCGGGAGCCGGCGGAACCGAGGCCATGGTCACCGCGGTCGGCGAGCTCGGCTCACGCCACGAGACGGCGTGCGTCCAGCTGCTCGACGAACGCGAGCGCACCCTCCCTGACGTGGGCGTGGTCGCCCTCGAGGACGCCGAGACGGGCGAGCAACGGGAGGTCGACACCTCCGACGCCTGGGTGCGGGCGCGCTTCGCGGAGCGCGCCGCGACGCGCCTGACCGAGATCGGCACGGCCCTCGGCCGGACCGGAGCCGACGTCCTCAGGCTGGAGCCCGAGGAGGAGGCGGCCCCGGCCCTCACCCGGTTCTTCGAGCGCCGCCGACGCAGACGATGAGCCCCGACGCGCCAGCGGACTTCGTCCTGAAGGGACCGATGCCGGAAGTGCCTCCGGGCCTCCTGCTCTCCCCCTGGACCTGGTCGGCCGTCATCCTGCTCGGCGGCGTCATCTGGGGGCTCGCGCTGCTGAGGAAGGGCCGGACGGCGTCGCCCGATCCGGCCGCCGAGACGCGGCGCGCGATCGACGCCGCCCTCGCGCTGCCGCCGGAACAAGCGCTCACCGCGCTCGCCGGCGCGCTGCGCCGCTACGTCGCGTCGGTCGAGCCCGCCGCGCCGGCCGGCCTCTCGACGGAGGAGCTCGAACGCCGCCTCGGCTCGCTGCCCGAGTTCATGCCCGCGCGCCAGCCCCTCATCGCCGCCCTGCGCGCCGCCGACGCCTCGCGCTTCGCCGGGGCGGAGACGGATCCCGCGCTCGTGGCAGCGGCCGCGCGCGAGGCGGTCGACCGGGCGGAAGCGGCCAGGGGGGCCTTCGCCCGCGCGTCATGACGGAGTTCCTCGGAGACTTCGAACGGCCGTGGGCGCTGCTGCTGCTTGCGCTCCTGCCGCTCTACGCGTGGCTCCGCGGCGGACGCTCGCGCTCCTCCGCCCTGCTCTTCCCCGACGCCTCGCTGCTGACCGAGGTCTCCCGGCCGGTCAAGGCGGGCGCAGGCTCGCTGAGCGCCTTCCTGCGGCTGCTCTGCGCGGCGACCCTCATCGTGGCCCTGGCCGGACCGCGCACGCCCAACCGCGAGATCGAACGGGAGTCGGAGGGCGTCGACATCATGCTCGTGGTGGACCTCTCCTGGTCGATGATGGCCCTCGACATGGGCGGCGAGGGACGCGAAGTCACGCGCTGGGACGTCTCCCAGGACGTCATCCGCGAGTTCATCGCCAACCGCCCCGATGACCGCGTGGGCGCGGTCGTCTTCTCCGGCAAGCCCTACCTGCTCAGCCCCCTCACCGTGAACAAGGACTGGGTGAAGTCCAGCGTGGGCCGTCTCCACATCGGCTCCATCCGCGAGACCGGCACGGCCATCGGCGAGGCCGTCGCCATGGCCGTCGACCGCATGAAGTCGCTGCCGTCCAAGTCCTCCAAGGTCATCATCCTGCTCACCGACGGCGATGACAACATGAGCAAGGCCATCCTGCCCCTGCCTGCGGCGGAGCTCGCCCACGCCCTCGGCGTGCGCCTCTACGCCATCGGCCTCGGCAAGGACGAACCCACCGTGCTGCCGCAGTTCGACGTGAGCACGGGCAAGATCTACCGTGACGTCCTCGGCCGGACGGTGCCAATGCAGACCATCAACCCAGCCAACTACGAGATGCTGGGGCGCATGGCTGCGGTCGCCGACGGACGCTTCTACCGCGCGCTCGACCGCGGACAGCTCACGAAGGTGTACGAGGAGATCGGCCGGCTGGAGCGCACCGAGGTGCGCATCCGTGAGACGGTCACCTACGACAGCCACCGCCAGGCCTGGATCGCCGCCGGGCTGCTCCTGCTCCTCCTCGAACTCGCCTTCGCCGTCATCCGGCCCCGGGCCCCCTGAGACCGTGGACTTCTCCGACCCGCATTTCGAACGCCCGCTCCTGCTGCTCGCCGCCGTCGTCGCCGCCGGGCTCGCCCTCGGCGGACTGCGCTGGGCTGACGCGCGTCGAAGGTCGGGACTGGCCGGCTTCGCGGCGGAGCGGCTGCTCGCCCGCCTGCTCGCGGGACATTCGCCGGCCCGGCGTCTCACCAAGGACCTGGCGGTGGCCGCGTCCGTGCTGCTGCTGGGCGTCGCGGCCGCCGGACCGCGGTGGGGCTACGTCACGACCGCGGCGCGCGCCTCGACCGAGGACGTGGTCTTCGTGCTCGATGTCTCGAAGTCGATGATGGCGGGGGACGCCCGCCCGTCGCGGCTCGCCCGCGCCAAGGCCTCCGTCTCTGCCTTCGTGAAGGCGAAGGGCACGGGCAGCGTGGGCCTCGTCGCCTTCGCCGGCCAGGCCTTCCTGCAGTGCCCGCTGACCCGCGACTATGACGCGTTCAACCGGGCGCTGGAGGAGACCGACACTTCCGTCATCCAGGTCACGGGCACCGACATCGGGCGCGCGCTCGAGGAGGCGGAGGCCGCCTTCGCGCCCAACCGCAGCCGCAAGCTGGTCATCCTGCTGACCGACGGCGAGGACCTGGAGTCCGGCGGCGTCGACGCCGCCAAGCGCCTCGCGCGCAACGGGCTCATCGTGCACGCCGTCGGGGTCGGAACCGCCGCGGGCGGCACCATCTCCATCGTCGGTCCGCTCGGCACGCTCGAGACGCTCAAGGACGCGGAGGGCGCCGCGGTGGTCAGCCGGCTCGACGAATCCACGCTGAGCAAGGTCGCCGAGGCGGCGGGCGGGCGCTTCGTGCTGCTCGGGATGGCGGGCGAAGGCATGGAGGCGCTGCGCCTCGCGGTCGAGGCCGGCACCGACTCCGCACACGCCGGCCGCCAGGGCGTGCCCCGCGAACACTGGTTCGTGACCCTCGCGCTGCTGCTGCTCGTCGGCGAGACGCTCCTCTCCACCCGCCGCCGCCTGGCGGCCGAAGCCTCATGAAGCCCATCGTCATCGCCGCGCTGCTCGTCGGCGCATCCGCCGCCGCGGCGGAGGATCCGCTCCGGGACCTCGACGCCCGGGAGCTGCACAACCTCGGCACCGCCCGCCTCAGGGCCGGGGACCACGCCGGCGCCGAGGAGGCGCTGCGCGCCTCGCTCGGCCGTGACGTGGACGCGCTCCGTCCGCCCGCGCTCCACAACCTCGGACACGTGCGCTTCGGCAAGGGCCGCGACGCGCTCAAGGGACGGACCTCGGGCGACCTGACCGAAGTGACCGTCGCCCGCTCCTTCGTGGAGGCCGCGGACGCCGACATCGCCGACATGCAGGACCAGATCCAGCACCTCGACGACGCCAAGAAGGCGGGCGTCGAGCCCGACTACGTGCCGGCCCAGGCCGCGCTCGCCGGCGGCATCGGCACGTTCCGCGAACTCCGCAAGCTCATCCCCAAGGAGGAGGCCATGCTGGGGCGCCGCGGGCAGGCCGTCGCCGCCTGGACGCGGTCGATCGCCGACTTTCGCGGCGCGAACGAGCTGGACGGCACGGACGCAGCCGCAAAGTCCAACGCCGAATCGGTCGAGGAGCTGCTCCGCGCGCTCCGCAGGCAGTCGGCCGACCTCGAGGAGACGGTCGAGATCCAGCGCAAGAAGCTCGAGGAGCTGCGCGAGACGATCCGCGAGCTCATCCGGCGCCTGCCCGACGACCAGCTGCCGCCGCAGGCGCAGGAGGGGGAAGACGACGAGGACCTCTTCCCGCCCGAGCGCCGCCGGCCCCGCCCGCAGCAGGGCGGACGCACCGAGCAGCGCGAAGGCGAGGAGCGCCGCATGGACGAACAGGAGGCCCGCGGCGCGCTCGAGGGCCTGCGCAACGAGTTCGGTCGCAAGATGCCCTCGGGCCGCAGGCCCGGCGAGCAGCCCGGCGCCGGCGGAAAGCCCGAGGAACGGAAAGGCAAGGACTACTGAGCCATGCGCGCCCTCCTGACGTCCTTCGCCTGCCTGCTCGCCGCCCTCCTCGGCGCGCAGCAGGACGTCGTCAGCTGGGAGGTCACGCCCCCGGTCTGCGGCCCCGGACAGCCCTTCCGGCTGCAGGTGCGCATCGAGTCGAGCACGCCGCTCGGCCCGGCGGAGCGCATCGGCAAGGACCTGCGGGCGCCCGACGGCATGGCGCTGCGCTTCTCCGGACAGATCTTCCGCGCGGGCTCCAACGAGGCGCTGCTCAACTTCTCGGGCGTGGCGCCGGAACGGGCCGCCGACCACGTGATCCCGGACTTCCTGGCGCGGTTCTCCGGCAAGGTCTTCACCGTGAGCGGAGTGACGGTGCGCGTCCGCGAGGGCACGGGCTTCCGCAAGGAGGGCGTGGCCCGGGCCGAGCTCGAGCTGCCGGACCGCTCCTTCTTCGTCGGCGAGCGCATCCGCGGCGCGGTGCTGCTGCGCGGCAGCGAGACCGAGCCCGTGACGGGCGCCTTCGGACTCGAGACCTCGGCGGAGGGCTTCAGCTTCGCCGTCACCTCCGACGACGAGGACCTGCCCGACGGCCTCGGCCGCGCCATCCGCTTCGAACTCACGCCCATCCGCCCCGGACCCGCTGAGTTCAACGTGGGCGGCATCATGCTGGTGCAGCCCGGCGGCTTCGGGGCCTTCAGCGCGGCGGGACGCGACCGGCCGTTCACCTTCTCCCGCAAGATCCGCGTCGAACGCGTGCCCCAGGAGGGGCGGCCGGCCGACTGGGGCGGAGCGGTCGGCCGCTTCACGGCCGAGGCCGTGCAGATCTCCAACCTGACGCCCGAGGTGGGCGAGCCTATCCAGTTCCGCGCGCTCCTCTCCGGCGAGGGCAACCTCGACCGCATCGTGCCGCCCGAACTGCGAGGCGGCGAGCAGTGGGACGTGCTGCCCGCGCCCGAGCGGCGGCGGCGCGCAGACACGCAGCGCGCCTTCACCTGGCGCCTGGTCCCGCGGCTACCCGGACAGCTGATGACCCCCGCCGTGCGCATCAGCGTCTTCGATCCGGAGACGCGCAAGTTCAGCGAGGCCGTCTTCTCGCCTCAGGAGGTGAACGTCACCGGCGAGGCGCCGGCCAAGGTCGAACTGACGCCGACGGCCCGCGGGGCCGACCCCGCCGCGCCCGGCGCGGTGACCGGACTGCTGGCGCCCTCGGCCGGCTCACGCTCGCTGCGGCCCTCCGTCCTGCAGGACATCGCCTCCGCGGACGGATTCTGGCGCACCAACTCCGCCTTCGCCGCACTGGCGCTGGCCGGCTCGGCGTTCGTGGGCGTCGCCGCCTTCCTGACCCGCAACCCGCGCTTCATCCCGCGCGCACGGGCGAGGCGAGCGGCCGCGATGGCCCTCGGCGCGGCCGCCGCCGCCCGACGACGCGGCGACTGGGACGCCTTCGCCCGCGCCGCCGTGCGCGGACTGCGGGCGGGCTGCGCCTATCTCCTCGAGGCGGAACCGGAGGCGCTGACCGCGGGCGACGTGCTCCGAGCGATCCCCGAGGCCCGCGCCGAACCGGTCGCGCGCACCTTCCTCCGGGCCGACGGCGTGAAGTTCGGCGCCTCCGACCTCCCCTCCCTCGAGGCCGACGCGGACGCGGTCCAGTCCCTCCTCTCCGAACTCACGCGCATCCGATGAGAACGTTCCTCGCGTCAGCCCTGCTCCTGTTCCTCGCCTGGGCCGCGCTGCCGGCCGCTGAAGATCCAGCGGCCCAGGCCTACGCCAAGGGCGAATACGCGGAGTCCGTCCGTCTCTGGGAAGAACGCGCGGCCCGGGAAGGCGTGACCTCCGGACTGCTCGCCGCGCTGGGCAACGCGGAGTGGCGGCTCGGCCACAAGGCCCGCGCCGTGCTCTGCTGGGAACGCGCGCTGCTCATCGATCCGGCCGACCCCGTCGCCCTCGCCGGCATCCGCCACGCGCAGAACGCCGGCGGCGCCAAGCGCCCGCCCGCAAACTGGCTCGAGCGCTACGCCTCCTTCCTGCCTTCCGACGCCTGGACGCTCGCCGCCGCCGCGGCCTTCTGGACGGCCGTCGCCGCGCTGCTCGTGCCGCGTATGACGGGAAGACGGCCCGGGCCGTGGGCCAACGCGCTCCTGCTCGCCGGCCTCACGGCGTTCGTGCTCGCCCTGCCCGGCATCTGGGGCGCCCACAGCCGGGCGGACCGCGCCGTGGTCCGCCGCGCCGAGACGCCGCTGCGCCTGACCCCGACCGCGGACGGCGAGGCCGTCGGCTCCTTCGAGGAAGGCGACATGGTGCGCGCCGGACGTAAGCTCAACGGCCATGTGCGGGTGCGCGCCTCGGACGGCCGGGCCGGCTGGGTGCGCGCCGGCGAGATCGAATCGGTGGAGGCGTTCGCCCTGCCGTCGCGGGCCGTGCCGGACAGCCCTTAGCCCTTTCGCCGTCGACAGGAGGCCCGGGCGCAGGTTGGATGCCGGCGTGCGCATCCTGGACCGCCTCGTGCTGACCGAGACCGCCGTCGCCGTGGGCGGCTCGACCGCCGTGCTGCTCTTCCTGCTCACCGCAGGCAACGTGCTCAAGCAGGTGGCGGGCGCAGTGGCGGCCGGCCGCGTGGACGGCTGGGAGGGGGTGGAACTGATCCTGCTCCTCCTGCCGGGGCTCCTGCCCTACGCGCTGCCGCTCGGCGCCCTCACGGGCATCCTCCTCGCCTTCGGCCGGCTCTCCGCGCAGCATGAGCTGACCGCCATGAGGGCCGGAGGCGTCAGCCTGGCCCGGGCCGCCCGGCCCGCCTTCATGGCCGCCGGAGCGCTCGCCGTGATTAGCGCCTGGCTCAACCTGGAAGTCGCGCCCTGGGCGAACACCGAATTCCGCCGGCTGCTAATGGGCGCCGCGAACGACAACCCGGCGGCCGTCATCATCCCCGGACAGCTCAACCGCAGCTTCGAGGGCCTCGTGATCCGGGCAGGAGGACGGCAGGGCGAGGTGCTGACCGACTTCTGGGCCTGGCGAGTCGATGACAAGGACCGGCTGGTGCAGACCGTGCACGCCCGGGAGGCCCGCATCGTCCGGGAAACGGGCAAGGACGGGAAGGCCTCCCTGCGCATCGAGCTCACCGAGGCGCGGATGGACTCCCGCGGCGGCGACCTCGCCAAGCCCGCGGCCTTCGCAACGGCGGGGACCGCGTCGCTTGCGCTGCCCGAGGCGCGCGGCAGCGTCGGCGACGTCTTTGTACGCAAGCTGCGCTGGCTCACCTTCTCGGAACTGCTGGAAGGCGCCGAGAGGGGCTGGAATCTGCCGCGTGACGCCACCCCGGCCCAGGTCGAGGCCTCGAAGTCGGCCGTGCGCACCCAGCTGATGGCACACCTGGCCGGCGCGTTCTCCATCTTCGCCCTGGCGCTGCTCGCCGTGCCCCTGGCGGTGAAGGTCGGCCGCAAGGAGACCTTCGTGAACGCGGCGGTCGGCATCGCCGTCGCGCTCGTCTACTACCTGCTGACCTCGGCCGCGGGCTGGGTGAAGGACCCGGAGCTCCTGCCCGAGGCGGTGATCTGGCTTCCGGCGCTCAGCGTGGCCGCCGCGGGGGGCTGGATGCTCTGCCGGGCCGAGCGTCGCTGACCCGCGCTCAGCGGTCCCGGCGGTACCAGGTGAAGAAGGCCCAGGTCATGAAGCCCAGGGCGAAGAACTCGTTGAAGCCCTTCATCAGGGCCGCCCCGAGGATCATGTCGTCCATGGGGGCGAGGCCCGAGACGCGCGGCGCCAGACGGTAGGTCTCATAGACGGGATGGTCGCCGAAGATGAGCGCGCCCCAGAGCGGCAGGTCGCCGACCATGAGGGCGAAGGCGTAGAGCATCATCGCGCCGGGCCCGAGGCGCGGAAGCACGGCCGAAGGCGAGACGAGCGGCCAGACCATGAGCAGCGCCGGCACGAACATGCTCCAGTGCTCGATCACGTGCAGGGTCTTGTCGCTGAGCGCCGCCTCATAGAGCTCGGGGAAGTGCCAGACCGAGAAGACCAGGGTGAAGAGCGCGCCGGCCGCCACCGGATGGGTCAGGGCCCGCAGGACGGCCCGCAGCCGCGGCCGGCGCTCCAGGAACGGATCGGTCAGCTCCGGCGGCAGGCCGCTGACGATGAGCGGCGCGGCGACGTAGATGAGCAGCATGTGCTGCAGCATGTGGGCCCAGAAGAGGAACGACTCGCCGAGCTGGTCGAGGGGCGACCCGACGGCTATGTAGGCCGCCGCCACGCCGAGGTGGAAGCGCGCGGCGCGCCAGACGGGAAACCGGTCGAGGGCGGGCGCGCAGACGACGCGCCAGGGTCCGGTGGCCAGCGCGTAGGCCCAGGAGGCGCCGACGACCGTGGCCAGCAGCAACGGCTCGGTGTGCCAGTGGAGCGGGACGTTCATGCGGCCGGCGGGGGCCGGCGGTCCGGCCTCAGCCGAACCACTTGGTGTCGATGCGGCCCGCGTCGAACAGGGCGATCATCGCGGCGAACGTCGCGAAGGCCAGCACCAGGCCCGACATGAAGAGCCAGAAGAGCAGGCGCTTGTCGTAGATCAGGTGCATGAACCACAGGATGACCGCGAAGAACTTGCCGGCGGAGAGCACGGCGAGCGTGGTCAGGAGGACGCCGGCGGGGAGCGGAAGGTAGATGAGGACGATTTCGATCCCCGTCACCACCGCGAGCCAGAGGGCCAGCGTGATGAAGTGGTGGTAGCGGCGCGCCTCCTCGGCGAGCAGGGCGGGGTCGGCGGCCTCGTGGGCGTGGGCGTGGGACATGGGCTCTTTCAGTTCAGCGGGTGACGCCGGGGACGGGCGGGAGTCCGTTGCCCCAGATGCCGTCGGGGCCGAGGTACTCGACGAGGTAGACGGCGGTGAAGATGATGATCCAGACGATGTCGACGAAGTGCCAGTAGAGGCCGGCCACCTCGACGTCGAGGGCACCCACGTGGCCGCCGAGGCGTCCGGTGAAGCTGTAGAAGTAGAGGAGGACGAGCCAGAGCACGCCGATGGCGACGTGCGTGCCGTGCGTGCCGGTGAGCACGTAGAACGTGGACCCGAAGACGCTGTTCTGGACGGTCAACCCCTGGTGGTAGAAGTGCGTGAACTCGTACACCTGGCAGCCCAGGAAGATCAGGCCGAAGACGATCACGCCGAGCACGTTCCGGCGGAAGGACTTCAGCTGGCCGCCCTTGTGCATGGCGGAGACCGCGAGGGCCATCAGGAACGAGGACATCAGCAGGATGAACGTCGAGAACGACGTGAGCTCGATGTCGAAGAGGCGCTGGACGAAGCGCTGGTGGCCCTCGGCGTCGGTGAAGCCGGTCGGGTAGAGCTTCCGGTAGAGCAGGTGGGTCGAGATCAGCGTCCCGAAGAACATGCAGTCGGAGGCCAGGAAGAGCCACATGATGAGCTTCTTGTGGTCGATCCCGGTCGAGGTCGGGGCCTCGTGGGCGTGGGCGGCTGAATGGGACATGGAAGTCGGGAGGGGGCTCCTTCAGCGGGCGGCGGAGGCCTCGGCGGGTGAGGGCGCGGCGGAGACGGGGGTCTTCAGCATGTAGCCGCCGGGACCCTCGAGGGCCCAGAGCCAGATGCCGATGAAGAGCACGCCGAGCCCGGCGATGACGACCCAGCCGGCGTGCGGGACGCCCATGGCGGACATCGGCATGCCGATGCCGGCGAGGAGGAAGCCGCTCGCGGCGAGCAGCGGCATCCATGACTGGCTCGGCATGTGGACGCCGGCCTCACCGCCGTCCTGCTCATACGCGATGCGGTGCGGGCCGTGCTTGTGGGCGAAGAAGGCGTCGCGGCAGGCGATTACCGGGCTGCGGGCGAAGTTGTACTCGGGCACGGGCGAGGGCAGCGACCACTCGAGGGTGCGTCCGTCCCACGGGTCGGAGGCGCACTTCTCGCCGCGGAAGGCGGTCCAGACGAGGTTGGCGAAGGCGATGAAGACGCCGATGCCGAGGATGAACGCGCCGATCGTGGCGACGAGGTTCCAGGTCTCCCAGCCGAAGCCGGCGTGGTAGGTGTGCGTGCGCCGCGGCTGTCCGGCCAGGCCGAGGTAGTGCATCGGGCCGAAGGCGAGGTTGAAGCCGAGGATGACGAGGCCGGACGCCCAGTAGGCGACGCTGGCCTTCGGCATGCGGCCGAAGATCTTCGGGAACCAGAAGTAGAGGCCGGACATCAGGCCGAGGAGCACGCCGCCGAGCAGCACGTAGTGGAAGTGCGCGATGACGAAGTAACTGTCCTGCTGCTGGGCGTCCGCGGGGGCGGCGGAGTGCATGATGCCGGAGAAGCCGCCGCACATGAACATCCAGATGAAGCCGAGGGAGAGCACCATCGGCGGGGTGAAACGCACGCGGCCGCCCCAGATGGTGCCGAGCCAGTTGAAGATCTTCACGCCCGTGGGCACGGCGATCGCCATGGTCAGGAGGGAGAAGGCGGCGGTGGGCACGGGGCCGAGGCCGGTGGTGAACATGTGGTGGCTCCAGACGGCGAAGCCGAGGAAGCCGATCACGGCGCCGGAGAACACGACGATGGGGTAGCCGAAGAGGGACTTGCCCGAGAAGGTCGGCAGGACCTCGGAGACGATGCCCATCGCGGGCAGGACGAGGATGTAGACTTCAGGGTGTCCGAAGATCCAGAAGAGGTGCTGCCAGAGGATGGGCTGGCCGCCGGCGCTCGGGTTGAAGAAGTTGGCGCCGAACTGGCGGTCGAACATCAGCTGGATGAGCGCGACGGTGATCGCGGGGAAGGCCAGGATGATGAGGAAGGAGGTGACCAGGGCCATCCAGGTGAACACCGGCACGCGCATCATGGTCATGCCCTTGGCGCGCATGTTCAGGATGGTGCAGATGAAGTTGAAGGAGGCCGCGAGGGAAGCGATGCCGAGGATCTGGATGCCGATGATCCAGAAATCGGTGCCCACGCCGGTGAAGCGGGGCGCGCGCAGGGCGGCGTCGGCCTGGCCGAAGGTGCCGGAGAGCGGGGCGTAGCTGAACCATCCGTTGGCGGGCGCGAAGTCGCGGTAGACGAGGGCGTTGTACCAGTCGAAGGACCCGAGCCAGCCCGCGAGGTGGGCGAACTCGAAGAGCCAGCTGGCGTTGAGGATGAAGGCGCCGAAGGCGAAGGCCCAGAGGGAGAAGGCGTTGAGGCGCGGGAAGGCCACGTCGCGCGCGCCGATCTGCAGGGGCACGAGGAAGTTGAAGAACGCGGCGGAGAGCGGCATGACCCCGAGGAAGATCATCGTGGTGCCGTGCATGGTGAACAGCTGGTTGTACATGCGCGCCGTGACGAAGTCGTTGTCCGGCCGCGCCAGCTGGGTGCGAATGGCGAGGGCCTCCACGCCGCCGACGAGGAAGAAGAACATGGCGAAGGCGCCGTAGAGCACGCCGATCTTCTTGTGGTCGACGGTGGTCAGCCAGTCGAGCAGGCCGGTGAAGCGGTCGGGGCGGATGAGGCCGATGTCGCTGCGCTCAGGGGCGAGGTCGTAGCGGGAGGCGACGGGGGCGTGATGGTGGTCGTGGGACATCGCGAGGGATCGGTAAGGGGGTTACTTGAGGGTGAGCAGGTACTCGGCGAGGGCGTCGAGTTCCGCCGGGGTCAGCTGGGTCCGGGTCTCGTTGAGGCCCGCCACGTTGAACATCTTGTAATAGTGCATGCGGTTGCCGGGCTTGACGTCGCGGGTCGCCTCGCCGTCGCCATGCCGCACGCCGGAGGAGCCGATCCACTTGATGAGGTTCGCCTTCTGCACGGCGCGGTCGACGGGCGCGGAGGCCTCGGTGTTGCCGCCGGCCGCAGCCACGGCGGCCTGCTGCGCGGCGGGGTCGCGGTTGTCCAGCCATGCGCCAGCGAGGGCCTTGCGGGAGGCGACGTGGGTCAGGTCGGGGCCGAAGGCGCCGGCACCGAAGTGGCCGCCGACGTTGTGGCACATCGCGCAGGTCTTGGCGGCGAAGAGGGCCTTGCCCTCGGCGGCCTTGCTGCCGGCGGCGGGCTCGGCCGCGTCCTTCTTCTGGGCGCGCACCCAGCGGGCGAACTCGGCGGGCTCGACGACCTCGACGCGGAAGAGCATGTAGGCGTGGGAGTCGCCGCAGAACTCCGCGCACTGGCCGTAGTAGTGGCCAGCCTCGTCGGCCTGGATCCACATGCGGTTGCGACGGCCGGGCATGAGGTCGACCTTGCCGGCGACCTTGGGAATCCAGAAGGAATGGATGACGTCCTCGGACCTCAGGTTGATGCGCACGGGAATCCCCCGCGGGATGACGAGCTCGTTGGGCACGCTGCGGCGGCCGTCATTGGTGAGGCCGAGCTGCGGATACTCAAAGCGGAACCACCACTGCTTGCCGACGACGTCGACCTCGAGGACCTGGTCCTTGACCGCATCGGCGTAGTTCTCGACGCCGCCCTCGGCGCGCGGATACCAGGCGGAGAGACGGGCGGCGGGCACGAGCTCCTCCGGCACGTCGTCGGTGTACCAGATGCCCTTCAGGGTCGGGATGGCTAGGAAGACCAGGGCGCCGATGGAGGCGACGATGAGCAGGATCTCGGTCACGGGGTTGCCGTGCCCATCTTCGACGATGGCGGGCTTGTTCTCGTCACCGGGACGGGCGCGGAATCGGATCACCGCGTAGACGAGCAGGCCTCCGACGACGGCGAAGAGCACGGTCACGACGTAGACCGAGTCCATGAAGACCTCGTACTGCAGCCGCGCGACCGGCCCCTTATGGTCGAAGGTCGACTGGCGCACCCTGAGGTCCGCCTCCGAACAGCCGGCGGTCAGCAGGGCGATGACCGGGAGAACCAGAAGGCCGACTCTGGCGAAGAAACGGGACAGCATGGGAGTCGAAAGTAAATCAGACGTTAAACATCGAGAAAAGCGGGGGGTTGCAAGCCGCACCTCCCTATGGGCGCCTCCCATGACCCCAAGAAAAGGGCATCCGGGATTTTCGCATCATAAACAACTGATTATCATGGCTTTGTGTTTAATAGATGCTATCATGGTGCCTTATTACTGAGAAGCGGGTCAGGGGTTGCGCAGGGGACGAGTCACGCTCACTGGTGGAAGCACCGATGTCCTGGAGCAGCCCGCATGGAACTTCCCTGCCCGACTGGCGTGCGCGCACCCTGCTGATGGGAGTGCTCAACGTGACGCCGGACTCCTTCTCCGACGGCGGGCTGGCGTCCACGCCGGAAGCCGCGGCCGAACGGGCGGAGGCGCTGGTGAAGGAGGGGGCCGACGTGATCGACGTGGGCGGAGAGTCGACCAGACCCGGAGCCGAACCGGTCGACGCCGCGACGGAGCTGAGCCGGCTGCTGCCCGCGGTCCGCGCCATCCGGAAAAGGCTCCCGGATGTCGCCCTGTCCGTCGACACCTACAGGGCCGCGACCGCACGCGCCTGCGTCGAGGCGGGAGCGGACATCGTGAACGACGTCGAAGGAGGACGGCATGAAGCCGGCGCGAAGGGCTCGCCGATGGGCGCGGTCTGCGCCGAGCTGCGCTGCCCGCTCATCCTGATGCACCGCCGCAGGACGGCCGACTACGTCGACTTCTGGCCGGAAATGCTGGCCGACCTGCGCGACTCAGTCCGCCGTGCGCTTCACGAAGGGGTGAAGCCCGAACAGATCTGGACCGACCCCGGCTTCGGCTTCGGCAAGACGCCCGACCAGAACCTGCAGCTGGTCAGGAATCTGGCGAGGGTGACGGCCCTCGGCCATCCGGTGCTGCTCGGCACCAGCCGCAAGTCCACCCTGGGTCTCGTGCTCGGACGCGAATCCCCGCTGGACCGCCATGAGGGCAATGTCGCGACCGCGGCTTGGGGCGTCGCCCAAGGCTGCTCGATGGTGCGCGTCCATGACGTGGCCCGGATGCGGCCGTACGTGCGGATGGCCGACGCCCTGAGGGCGGGGCGCATCCGCTGAAAAGACTCCCCGGAGCCAGCAGTCGGGGTCGAACCGACGACCTGCCGCTTACAAGGCGGCTGCTCTACCAACTGAGCTATGCTGGCTTTTCCGAGGCTCCAGAAGGGTTGTTCACAGAGCGGGGGTGTCAACCCCGGGTAGGGCGTTTTAGGGGTTGAGTCCACGGCCGTTTTGAACGCAATTAATCCTCCCCAGACCCAAGTCCCCATGCGTCTCTCCGCACCGCTTCTCGTCCTCTGCGCCGGCCTCGTAGGCTGCTCGACCTCGGACTCCAATCTCTCCGACACGGTCACGGTGACGTCCAACCCCACCGCCGCCGCTGTCCGGCTCAACGGCGAAGCGGTCGGCCGTACGCCGACCAAAGTCACCCTTGACCGCACCAAGACCTATGAGATGAGCGTGGGCAAGGGCGGCTTCGTCACCGAGACGGCGACCATCCGCCCCAAGGCGATCAACACCAAGAAGGGCGTCGAGTTCGGCTTCCCTGAGACGATCCAGTTCACCCTCACCAAGGTGCCCGGTGCGGGCGACGTGACCGTGCCCGAACAGGACACCGCGGAATTCAAGAAGCTCGTGAAGCGCGCCAACGGCGACACCACCGACGAGAGCTCCGGCATCAAGGCCGACCTCGCCGGCGTGGCCGAGTCGGCCCGTCGCATGCAGGATCCCGCCGTCCAGCCCAAGACGCCCGAGGCCAAGCAGAATTATGAATCCGCGCTGAAGTCCCTGGCCGCCCGCGCCGCCGAGCTCGAGAAGCAGGTGGACGTCAACCGCGGCGCCGCCAAGGCCGAGACGGCCAAGGAGCTCGCCCAGGTCCAGAAGGCGCTCGAGGAGCAGAAGACAGCCGCCGCCAGGGCCCGCGAGGAACTCGTCGCCGCCAAGGCCGACGCCGAGGCCAAGCTCGCCGCCGCCAGCAAGAATTCTGACGCTAAGTCTGCCGCCGAGGCCAAGGCCGCCAAGGACGCCGCCGCCGCCGCCGAAGGCAAGGCCAAGGCCGCCGAAGCCAAGCTCGCCGCCGCCAACAAGGCCGCCGCCGAAGCCCGCAAGAAGGCCGATGCCGCCGCCAAGGCCGAGGCCGACGCCAAGACCGCCGCCCTCGCCGCCGACGCCAAGGCCGCCGAAGCCGCCAAGGTCGCCGAACAGGAAGTTGCCAAGGCCCGCCTTGCCGCTGAGGAAACCAAGACCGAGGCCATGAAGGCCGCCGAAGCCAAGGTCGCCGAAGCCGCCGCAGCGACGGCGGAAGCCAAGGCCGCCGCGGAAGCCAAGGCCGCCGAAGCCACCAAGGTCGCCGAACAGGAAGTCGCCAAGGCCCGCCTTGCCGCCGAAGAAACCAAGACCGAGGCCATGAAGGCCGCGGAAGCCAAGGTCGCCGAAGCCGCCGCAGCGGCGGCGGAAGCCAAGGCCGCCGCGGAAGCCAAGGCCGCCGAAGCCACCAAGGTCGCCGAACAGGAAGTCGCCAAGGCCAAGGAGGCGGCGGACGCCGCGAAGGCCGCCGCCGCGAAGGCCGCCGCCGCCGAGTTCTCCGCCCGCTTCGCCCTCCTGGAATCCCGCCGCCGCGCGAAGACGATCACCGAGGAGGAGTATGCGGAGCAGCTCGCCGCCCTGCGCAAGAAGCTCGGCGAATGACACGGCGCTGAGCCGACCCGGAAGCCCGGCCTCACCGCCGGGCTTTTTCTTTGGTTTTGATTGGAAGCCGGAGACGCGGCCCGCACGTTGAAGGCATGTCGGACACGCTCTCCCGCACGCCCCTCCACCCGCTGCACGTCGAGCTCGGCGCGCGTCTGGTGCCCTTCGCCGGCTGGGAGATGCCAGTGCAGTATTCGGGCATCATCGAGGAGCACCACGCGGTGCGGCGCGCCTGCGGGCTGTTCGACGTCTCCCACATGGGCGAGGCCCGCGTGCGCGGCGCCGACGCCGTGAGGCTGCTCGACCACGTGATGACCAATGAGATGGCCTCGCTGCGCGCCGGCCACGCCCGCTACACGGTAATGTGCCTGCCCGACGGCGGCTGCGTCGACGACGTGATTGTCTACCGGATGGGCGACGCGGAGTTCTTCATCTGCCTCAATGCGTCCAACGCCGCCAAGGACATCGCCTGGCTGCGGACGCACGCCCAAGGGCTCGCGGTCGAGGTCATCGACGAATGCCCGCGCTGGGCGCAGCTGGCGCTCCAGGGGCCGAAGGCGGAGGAGATCCTGTCCAAGGTCACCGCCCTGCCCCTCGCCGGCCTGCGCCGCTTCGCCTTCGCCGAAGGCGTCGTCGCCGGGGCGCCGGGCTGCGTCGTCTCGCGGACGGGCTACACCGGCTCGCCCGGCTTCGAAATCTACCTGCCCGCCGAAGCCGCCGTACCGGTCGCGCGGGCGCTGCTCGAGGCGGGCCGGCCGCTCGGCCTCATCCCCGTGGGACTCGGCGCGCGCGACTCGCTCCGGCTCGAAGCCGGCTACCCGCTCTACGGCCACGAGATCTCGGAGACGATCTCCCCGATCCAGGCGGGGCTCGGCTGGGCGGTGAAGTTCTCCAAGCCCGACTTCATCGGACGCGAGGCGCTGCGGCGTCAGGCCGAGGGAGGCCCCGCCTCATCGGTCACGCTCTTCTCCCTCGATGACCGGCGCATCGCCCGCCAGGGCGCCGCGGTCTTCGCGGGCGACCTCAGGGTCGGCGAAGTGCTCTCCGGCACGCAGTCCCCGACGCTCGGCAAGCCGATCGGCTCGGCGCTGGTCGCGGCCGGACAGGCGGCCGCGGGCGGGCTGACGGTCGACATCCGGGGCCACCGGGTGCCGATGGTCCTCTCCGCCGGTCCCTTCGTGAAGTGAAGGGTTGAAACGAAGTCACCGCTCCCCTACTCCGCCCACCATGAGCCAAGTCCCCGCCGACCTCCGCTACACCAAGGAGCACGAATGGATCCGGATGCGGCCCGACGGCACCGCGGAGATCGGCATCACCGACCACGCGCAGTCGGCCCTCGGCGACGTCACCTACGTCGACCTGCCCAAGGCCGGCGCGAAGTTCGCCGCGGGGGACACGTTCGGCACGGTCGAGTCGGTCAAGGCCGCCTCCGACCTCTACGCGCCGGTGGCCTGCGAGGTCATCGAGTCCAATTCGGCCCTCGACGGCTCGCCCGACCTCGTGAACCGCGAGCCCTACGCCGGCGCCTGGATGATCCGCGTGCGCCTCGCCGACCCGTCCTCGGTGGCAGGCCTGCTCGACGCCGCGGCCTACGCGGCGGTCCTCTGAGCGTCCGGTTGACCGTGGCGGTCGCCGCCGCCATCCTGCCCGCGTGATGCTCCTCGCGGCCCGAGACCTCAGGACTTCCTACGGCGGCGCCGAAGTGCTGCGCGGCGTCTCGCTCACCGTCGCGGCCGGCGAGGTCGTCTGCGTCATCGGTCCCTCCGGCGGCGGCAAGTCGACGCTGCTGCGGCTGCTCTCCGGACAGGAGGCGCCGACGTCGGGAGCGGTGCTACTCGACGGCGCGCCCGCCGGGCCGGCCCGCCTGCGCCGCGAGGTCGGAATCGTCTTCCAGGCGCTCCACCTCTTCCCGCACCTGACCGCGCTCGGCAACGTCACCCTCGCCCCCCGCGTGCTGGGCAAGGGCGCGCCCGAAGCGCTGGAGGCGAGGGCCCGCGCGCTCCTCGAGAGAGTCGGCGTGGGGCCCGAGCTCCACGGACGGCATCCCTCCGCACTCTCCGGCGGCCAGCAGCAGCGCGTGGCCATCGCCCGTGCGCTCGCGCTCGAGCCGCGCGCGATCCTCTACGACGAGCCGACCAGCGCGCTCGACCCGGAACGCACGGCCGACGTGCTCGCGCTCATCCGGGCCCGGGCCGAAGAAGGCATCGCCCAGCTGGTCGTGACCCACGACCTGCCCTTCGCCCGGGCCATCCGCGCCCGCACGGCGCACCTCGAGGCGGGCGAGGTGGCCGGCGACTCGGCTGGCCTGCTCGACGATCCGCAGGACGAACGCACCCGGCGCTTCCTCCGCGCCCGCCTGCCGTGAGCGTCCGCCCGCTGCTCCTGCTGCTGGCGCTGCTCGCCGGGTCGGCGGGCCTCGCCCAGGAACGCACGCTGCGCTGGGGCGCCGCCTCCGACGGCAACGTGCCCTTCGCCTTCCACCCCGACGAGTCCGACGCGCTGGCGGGCTTCGAGAAGGAGCTGATCGACGAGGTCGCCCGCCGGATGGGCCGGCGCGCCGTGCACGTGCGCAACGACTGGGACGGGCTCATCCCGGGGCTCCAGACGGGCTCGTACGACCTGGCGATCAACGGAATCGAGATCAGCGACGACCGGGCGCGGTCGGTCGACTTCTCCATCCCCTACTTCCGGGGCTACGAGCAGATCGTGGTCCGGCGCGGCGAAGCCGGAATGCGCTCGCTCGGAGAGCTCGCCGGACGACGCGTCGGCACCCTCGGACAGACGCTCGCGCTTGAACTGCTCGAACGCACGCCCGGCGTCACCGCGGTGAAATACGCCCAGGAGTTGCAGGCCTACGCCGACCTCGCCGCCGGCCGTCTCGACGCTGTGCTCCTCGATTTCCCCATCGCCAAGTACTACGCGGGACCCGACCCGCGCCTCGAGCTCGTGGGCGGACCGGTCGGGGAGTTCCGCTATGGCGTCGCGCTGCCCAAAGGGTCCCCGCTCAAGCGCGAGGTCGACACGGCGCTCGCGGGTATGACGGCCGACGGCACGCTCCGGCGCATCCTATCAAGGTGGGACCTCTGGGGGCCCGCCCAGGCCGCTCTCCTCAACCAGCCGCCCGAGCCCGACGGGCCTCCCACGGGCTACCTGGAATACGTCGCCCGCGCCCGCGCCTCCACGCCATGGACGGAGAAGCTCGCCCGCTACTTCTCCGCGGAGTCCCTCGCCCTGCTCGGTCGCGGCGCCCTAACCACCCTCACGCTCTCCGCCTGCGCGATGGTGCTCGCGGTGGGCCTCGGACTCGCCCTCGCAACCGGCCGCGCGTTCGGCCCGCGTCCGCTGGGATTCGTCTGCACGGTCTACGTCGAGGCCGTGCGCGGCACGCCGCTCCTCATCCAGGCGCTGTTCCTCTACTACGGTCTGCCGGAAATCGGCCTCCGCCTGCCGCCCTTCGTCGCGGGCGTGCTCGCGCTGGGGCTCAACTACGCCGCCTACGAGTCCGAGAACTTCCGGGCGGGGCTGCGCGGGGTGCCCCGCGGACAGGAGGAGGCCGCGCTGGCGCTCGGGCTGTCGCGCGGCCAGGCGCTGCGCCACGTGGTCCTGCCCCAGGCGCTCCGTGTGGCGGTGCCTCCGATGACCAACGACTTCATCAGCCTGCTCAAGGATTCCTCCCTGGTCTCGATGATCACCCTGCTCGAACTCACGGGCGCCTACCAGCGCCTGGCCACCCAGCATTACGACTACTTCCTGCTCGGGGCCGTGGTGGCCGCGTTCTACCTGCTGCTCGGGCTGCCCTTCGTGCGCCTGGCGCGCCGGCTGGAGGCGAAGCTGGACCGGGCGCGCTGACCCGCCTTGCGCTTTGCGTCGCCGCCCCTAGGTTCGCCCGACGATGTCGTTCGCCGAAGTCCACGCCGGACACTCCTGGGAGGGCGCGCTGGCCCGCATCGGCGCCTGTTCCGACGCCGACGTGCGCCGCGCGCTGACGCGAGCGGCCGAGGGCTCGGCCGGAATCGACGACTTCGTGGCGCTCCTCTCGCCGGCCGCCGCGGGACGGCTCGAGGAGATGGCGCGCCTCTCGCAGGCCCGCACGGTGCGCCGCTTCGGGCGCACGATGCAGCTCTTCGCGCCGGCCTACCTCTCCAACGAATGCCAGAACGTCTGCACCTACTGCGGCTTCTCGGCCGGCAACAAGGTGGCGCGGCGCACGCTCACGCCGGCGGAGGTCCTACGCGAGGCCGGGGCGCTGAAGCGGCTGGGGTTCGGGCACGTGCTGCTGCTCACGGGGGAGTCGACCAAGGTCGGCCTGCCCTACTTCCGGGAGGCGCTCTCGCTACTGCGCCCGCACTTCTCCTCGCTCTCGATGGAGGTCCAGCCGCTTGAGACGGAGGAATACGCCGAACTCCGGCGGCTCGGTCTCAACGGGGTGCTGGTCTACCAGGAGACCTACCACCGCGAGACCTACGGGACGCACCATCCCAAGGGCCGCAAGTCCGACTTCCTGCACCGTCTCGACGCGCCCGACCGGGTCGGCGCGGCCGGGGTGCACCGCATCGGGCTCGGCGCGCTCTTCGGGCTCGAGGACTGGCGGGCGGAATGCTTCTTCACCGCGCTGCACCTGCTCTGGCTGGAGAAGAAGCACTGGCGCAGCCGCTTCAGCGTCTCCTTTCCGCGCATCCGTCCGCACGAAGGCGGGCTCACGCCCAAGGTCGAGATGACCGACCGAGACCTGGTCCAGGCGATCTGCGCGTTCCGGCTGCTGCACGGCGAGGTGGAGCTGACGCTCAGCACGCGGGAGAGCCGCCGGTTCCGCGACCACGCCTGCCGGCTCGGCGTCACGGCGATGAGCGCGGGCTCGCGCACGAACCCGGGCGGCTACGCGGAGGGCCGTGAGGCCTCGCTCGAGCAGTTCGAGATCGAGGACGATCGCGCGCCGGAGGAGATTGCGGCCATGCTGCGCGCCGCGGGCTACGAGCCGGTGTGGAAGGACTGGGATCCGTCCTACGACCGCCCGGAGGCGGTCACGGCGTGAGCGCCCCGCGCGTCTGGCTGTCCGCGACGCCCGCCGAGGGCGCGCGCACGGTCACGCTGGGCCCCGAGGAGTCCGCGCATCTCGTGCGCAGCCTGCGCGCGCGACGCGGCGACGCGGTCACGCTGCTCGACGGGCGCGGGCTGGTGGCGGAAGGCGTGCTCGCCGAGGCCGACGCGGGCGGAGCCTCGGTGGAGCTGGTCTCGGTCCGCCGCGCCCCGCGCCCGAACCCCGCGGTCACGCTCGCCCAGGGCATGCCCAAGGGGGGCGTGATGGACGACCTGGTGCGCACGGCCTGCGAGGCGGGCGCGTCGACGGTCGTGCCGCTCATGACGGCGCGCAGCGAGGTGCGGCTCGAGCCGGAACGCGCGGCCGCCCGCCGCACGCGCTGGGCGACGCAGGCGGCCGAGGCGTGCAAGCAGTCAGGGCATCCCTGGCTCGCCGACATCGCCGAGCCCTTAGAATTCGGACGCTGGCTGGCCTCCCTCGGCCCCGCCGCCGCAGGTGAACTGCGCCTTACGGGCTCGCTCGAAGCCGACGCCGAGCCGGTCGGGCGGCTCGACCTTTCCGCCGCGAAGAAGGTCGTCTGGCTGATCGGTCCGGAAGGCGACCTGACGCCCGGGGAACTGGCGGCGGCGCGCGCCGCGGGCTTCCAGCCCTGCTCGCTCGGCCCGACGGTGCTGCGCGCGGAGAACGCGGCGCTCGCCTGCCTGGTGGCGACCTTCGCCCTCGCGGGACGCGGACGCTGAGCTCAGGCGCAGGCGACGACAGCCTTCATGCGACGCAGGATCTCCTGCAGGCGCGGCCGCGGGCAGCCGAAGTTGAGTCGTACGTGCCCCGGGCCACCGAAGTCGGCCCCGTTGCTCAGGCCGACGCCTCCCTTCTCGAACTCGGCGTGCGGATCGTCGAAGCCGAGCGCGATGACGTCGAACCAAGCGAGGAAGCTGGCCTGCGGTCGCTGTCGGAGGACGACGCCGGGCATGCCGCGGAGCTCGCGCTCGATGAGGTCGAGGTTGCCGCGGAGGTATTCGACGCAGGCCTGGCGCCAGAGCTCGCCGTGGTCGAAGGCGGCCTGGGTGGCGACGAGGCCGAACATGTTCTGGTCCAGAGAGAGCCCCTGCAGGACGCGCCGGAAGCGCGTGCGCAGCGCCGGATCGGAGATGACCGCGAAGCCGCAGGTGAGTCCGGCGACGTTGAAGGTCTTGCTCGCGGCCATCAGCGTGACCGTGCGCGCGGCGAGGTCCTCGTCCATGGCCGCGAAGACGGTGTGCTTGGCGGCCGGGTCGAGCAGGAGGTCGCAGTGGATCTCGTCGGAGCAGACGGTCAGGTCGTGGCGGCGCACAAGGTCGCCGAGCCGGCGCAGCTCGTCGCGGTCGAAGACGCGGGCGAGCGGGTTGTAGGGGTTGCAGAGCAGCAGGACCTTGGCGTGCGGCTGCGCGCAGGCCGCCTCGAGGCGGTCCCAGTCGAACGTCCAGCGGCCGGCCTCGAAGACCATTTCGAGCTTGATCGGGTTGCGCTCGGAGAGCACGGGCGCCGTCATGAACGGCGGGTAGACGGGCACGGTGGTGACGACGGAGTCACCGTGGGCGCTGGCGCACCGGATGGCCGCGTGGATGCCCGGCACGAGCGAGCACATGAAGGTGATCCACTCGGGGCGGACCTCCCAGCCGTGCCGGCGGCGCAGGTGGTTGACGACCGACGCGAAGACGGCGTCACGCTGCGAGGGGTAGCCGAAGACGCCATGGGCGGCGCGCTCTCGCACGGCCTCGACCACCGCCGGCGGCGACATGAAGTCCATGTCCGCGATCCAGCAGGGGATGACGTCGCGGCCGGCATACTTGTGCCATTTGGTGCTGTCCGTGCCCGCCCGCTCGGGACAGGTGTCAAAGTCGAAGGCCATCGAGGGACGTATGGGGTGAACCTTGGATTGAACGGCTGGACGGGCAAACGCATTCTGAACGCATGCGCGTCCGGTTCGTTCCCGCCGGCTCCCTCCGGGGCCTCGAGACGCGGACGGCGTTCCGCAGCGGCTTCGCGGAGGCGGTGACGCCAGACGGTCGGCTGGTGGCGCGCGCCCCCGGCCGTCCGGCGCTCCTCGCGCTGCTCAGGCGGCTCGGCGTGCGGCCGATCGCGGGCCGGGCTCCGCGGGCGAAGGTGGCGGTGGCCGCGGGCTCCCCCTTCCGCGTCAAGGTGTGGCGGGCCTGCCTGCACATCCCCGGGGGACGGACGGCCACCTATGGGTCGCTCGCCCGAAAAGTGGGCTGCGGTTCCGCGCGCGCGGTCGGCGGGGCGCTGGCGGCGAATCCGCTCGCGGGCCTGATCCCCTGCCACCGCGTGGTGGCCGCCGACGGCCCGGGCGGCTTCGCCTGGGGCGGCACACGCAAGCGTCGCTGGCTCCGGAAGGAGGCTCGTGGGGCTGCCTGAGATTCTCGACCGCGGACTGCTCGACCTGCTGCTACCGCGGGATTGCGCGGTCACGGGCGAGCCGCTGGATGAAGGAATCCGAGCCCATCTCTCGCCGGAGGGGGCGGCCCGGCTGATGCGCATCCATGATCCGCGCTGCCTGCGCTGCGGACATCCCTACGAGGGACTGCTCGAAGGGGAGACGGAGTGCCCTCACTGCCGCGGCCTCCGGCCCGCCTTCGGACGCGCGGTCTGCGCCTTCCGGGCACGCGGGGCGGCACGCCGGCTCATCCACCGGATGAAGTATTCCGGCGCCCCCTGGCTCGCGGAGGACCTCGCGGACGCGGCGCTCGAGGACGAGGCCTTCCGGCGGCATCTCGCCGGCTCGACGCTGGTGCCGGTGCCGTTGCATGCCGCCCGGGCGGCCGAACGCGGCTACGACCAGGCGCTCGAGGTGGCCGCGGCCCTGGCGCGACGCGCGCCGGGCTGCGCGTTGCGGCGGCTGTTGAGACGAACCGAAGACACGCCCACGCAGACGCGGCTCGGACGCAAGGAGCGACGCCGCAATGTCGCCGACGCGTTCCTCGCCGTCGGGCGGCCGGATCCGGCGGCCCGTCACGTCGTGATTGACGACGTGCTCACCACGGGCGCGACGCTCTCGGCGTGCGCGCGGACGCTGCGTCGGGCGGGGGCGCGCCTCGTCGACGCAGCGGCGCTCGCGCACGGCTGAGTCACTCGGCGAGGGCCGCGTCGAGGGCCGCCGGCGCGACGCCCATGCGCCCGAGGACGAACGCGCGCATGTCGGCCGCGAGGGGGGCGGAGAACGTGCGCGTGAAGGCGGGTGAGCGGAAGTCGAGGCGGCTGGCGTGCAGGGCCTGGCGGCCGAACTCGAGCTTCGCGGCCAGCCGCGGGGTCCATCCGTGCGCGATAAACTCGAGGAACAGCGTGTCGTCGCCGCCATACATCTTGTCGCCGGCCACCGGATGGCCGAGCCACAGCGCGTGGGCGCGAATCTGGTGCTTGCGCCCGGTGTGCGGCTGGACGCGCGCGAGGGTGTATCCGCCGCCGGTGAGCAGCGGCTCGAAGAACGTCGCGGCCGGCAGCGAGCCCGGGCCGGGGCGCACGGCGGTCTTCACCACGACCTCGCTGGTCTCGTCGGGCCCGAGCGGCTGGTCGACCGTCACGGGCTCCTTCAGCTCGCCCCGCAGGATCGCATGGTAGGTCTTGAGGACCAGCCGTCGCTCGATGGCGGTCTGCGCGGCCGAGGCCGCGGCGTAGTGCTTCGCGATGAGGATGATGCCGCTCGTCTCCCGGTCGAGGCGGCTGACGAGGTGGGAGACCTCCATGCCGCGCCATGCCTTGACCGCGCCGACCAGCGAGGACCACGGGCCGTCCTTGGAAGGATGGCAGACGAGCCAGCCCGGCTTGTCGAAAACGAGGTAGTCGTCGTCCTCCGCGAGCAGCCAGCCGGGCAGGTCGGCGGGGTCGACCTTGGGCGGATCCGTTCCGGGCGGGACGAACTTCCAGTCGCTCATCGCGGCGCGTTGAGCCGGTCCTGCAGCGCGTCGCGGCGGCGGCCGGAATGGCGGGCGATGACTTCGCCCACCAGGTAGAGCGAACCGAGCGCGACGACGGCGTCGCCGGGCGCGGCGCAATGTCCCGGCGCGGGGAAGAGGTCGGCCGTGCGCGCGACCGACGACTCGCCGCGGAAGGCCGCGGGCACCAGGGCGAGAAGCTCGGCGGGGTCGCACGCGCGCTCATCGTCGGGACGCACGAAGATGAGCCGGCCGGCGTGGCGGGCGGCCGCCTCGACCAGCGGACGGGCGCGCGCCGCGCCGAGCGCGCCCAGGATGACCGTCGGGGAGCCAAGCCCGGCGAGGAGCGCCTCGGCCGCGCGGGCGCCCTCCTCATTGTGGGCGCCGTCGACGACGAGGACGCGGCCGTCATCCAGGGGCAGCCGTTGCCAGCGTCCCTCCCAGGTCGCCGAGCGCAGCGCCTCGCGCGCGACGTCGTCCCTCACGGGCAGTCGGGCGGCGAGCTCGCACGCGAGCAGGGCCGCGCCGGCGTTGCGCCGCTGGTGGTCGCCGGCCATGCCGCACTCGGGCAGGCCGTCACGGAAACGTTCGCGGACGAGGTGCAACGGCGCGCCGACTTCCGCGGCGCGGGCGCGCACGGCCGCCTCAGCCTCGGGCGGCAGGTCGGCCATGACGCAGGGCACGCCGGGCTTGATGATGCCGGCCTTCTCCCGGGCGATGTCCGCGTACGTCGGGCCGAGGAATTCCTGGTGGTCGAGCCCGATGGACGTGATGACGGTGACCTCCGGCGCGCAGACATTGGTCGCGTCGAGACGGCCGCCGAGCCCGGTCTCAAGCACGTTGACGTCGGTGCGTCGCTCGCGGAACTCGAGCAGCGCCGCGGCGGTGATCAGCTCGAAGAACGTCGGCGCGAGGTCCGCGTCCTGCGCCGCGAGCGCGTCGTGATGCGGCCGGAGCGCCTCGGCGAGCTCGGCCACGCGCGCCTCGCTGACCGCCTGCCGGCCGACCCGGATGCGTTCGCCGACCGAGACCAGGTGCGGGCTCGTGTAGAGCCCCGTCAGACGGCCGTGCGCGCGTTGCACCGCCTCGATCATCGCGCACGTGGAGCCCTTGCCGTTGGTGCCCGCGACGTGGAAGCAGGGGGCGGCGAGCTCGGGATGGCCGAGTCGGGCGGAGAGAGCGCGCATGCGTTCTACCCCGAGCCGCGAGCCCAGGTTGCGCAGTCCGGTCAGCCAGCGGATCGTCGCGTCCGCGTCCATCGGCGCTGGATCAGGCCGCGTGGGCGCGGGTCGGCCGGCGGCGGGCGTGGGTGAAGGCGCGGAGCAGACTGGAGAGTCTGGCCTTCATCTCCTTGCGCTCGACGATCATGTCGATGAGGCCGCGCTTGAGCAGGAACTCCGAGGTCTGGAAGCCGTCGGGCAGGTCTTGGTTGGTCGTCTCCTTGATGACGCGCGCGCCGGCGAAGCCTATGAGCGCGCCGGGCTCGGCCACGATGACGTCGCCGAGCGTGGCGTAGCTGGCCATCACGCCCGCCATGGTGGGATTGGTGAGCACGGCGACGTAGGGCAGGCCGGCCTCGCGCAGTCGGGCGAGCGCGGCGGACGTCTTGGCCATCTGCATGAGGGAGAGGATGCCCTCCTGCATGCGGGCTCCGCCCGAGGCGCAGACGACGACGCAGGGGCACTTCATCTTGAGCGCGCGCTCGATAGCGCGGGCGACCTTCTCGCCGGCGACCGAGCCCATCGACGCGCCCATGAAGGCGAAGTCCATGACGGCGAGGCTGACGGGCAGGCCGTCCATGCGGCCGTGGCCGCAGATGACGGAGTCGCGCAGGCCGGACTTCTTCTGGTGCTGGGCGACGCGCTCGGGATAGGATCCGCCGGCGGTGAACTTCAGGGGGTCGCGGGAGACAAGGCGGGCGTCGGTCTCCTTCCAGGTGCCCTCGTCGATGAGGAGCTCGATGCGGCGGCGGGCGGGCAGGCGCTCATGGTAGCCGGAGACAGGGAAGACGTTCCAGTTGGCCTCGAGGTCCTTGGTGTAGACCATCTCGCCGGTCGACGGGCACTTCACCCAGAGCCCGGCGGGGATGTCCTTCTTCTTGGGAGTCGGGGTGTGGGTGCGCTTGCGGAAGACAGCCATGGATGGAAGTCAGGAGGTTGGCGGCTCAGAGGCGGCGGCGGAAGGCGAAAACCTCCGAACCTACGGCCAAATCGGCTCAAAACGCCCTTTTTCCTTCAACGCCGGGGCGTTCCGGCAAGCCGCTCGAGCAGCAGCCCGTAGGCTTTGACGGCCCGCTCGGCCATCTTGAGCTCGAAGTTCTCGTCCGGGGCGTGGAGGCGGGACTCCGGCGTGAAGAGCCCAATCATCACGGAGTCGAGTCCGGTCTCACGGCGGATGTCGCCGATGATGGGCACGCTGCCTCCTTCGCGCAGGTAGAGCGGCGGCCGGCCGAAGGCCTCGGCGACCGCGCGGTCGGCTTCGCGGAACGCGCGGGCGAGCACGGGATTCTGGTCCGCGGGCGTGTTGGGCCGGTCGGGCGGGCAGACGAAGTAGGCGGGGTTGCCCTGCGTCTCACGGATCTCGACGCGCACGCCCTTGGGGGCGCGGGCGCGCACGGCCTCGGAGACGCGGCGGAAGATGTCGGCGGGATCCTGGCCCGGCACGAGCCGGCAGGTGAGCTTGGCGAAGACGCGCGAAGGGATGACGGTCTTGGTGCCGGCGCCCTGGTAGCCGCCGCCGATGCCGTTGAACTCGAGCGTCGGCCCGAAGCGCACGGCCTCGAGTCCGTCCATGCCGGGGCCGGGGTGCAGCTCGTCCACGCCCAGCGAGCGACGGAAGTCGTCCTCCGAGAGAGGGTAGCGGCGCAGCTCGTCGCGTTCCCAGCGGGCGGGGGCCTCGACCCCTTCGTAGAAACCTTCCACCGCCACGGCGTTGTCGGCGTCGTGGAGGGACGCGCAGAGTTCCGTCAGCGCCTGGATGGGGTTGTAGACCGCGCCGCCGAAGAGTCCCGAGTGCAGGTCGGACTTGGGGCCGACCAGACCGATCTCCATGCCCACGAGTCCGCGGAGACCGGTCGTGATGACGATCTGGTCGGGGCTCGGGCTGGCGGTGTCGGAGAGGATGACGCAGTCGGCCTCGGCCAGTTCGGCCTTCCTCGCGTGGAGGAACTCCGGGAAGCTCGGCGAGCCGATCTCCTCCTCGCCCTCGATGAGGAACGTGATGCGCAGCGGGAGGTCGGGACGCCGGCGGAGCAGCTCGGCCAGCGCGGCGACGGCGACGAGGTGCGGGCCCTTGTTGTCTGCGGTGCCCCGGCCCCAGATGCGACCGTCGCGCACGACGGGCTCGAAGGCGGGCGCGGTCCAGAGGTCCAGCGGATCCGCGGGCTGGACGTCGTAGTGGCCGTAGAGCACGACGTGGGGCCATTCGGCCGGCCCGCGGCGACGGCCGATCACGACCGGGTGCAGCGGCGTGGGGACCACTTCGACCTCGAGCCCCGCCTGGCGGAGCAGCCCGCAGCAGTGTTCCCGGGCGCCCTCCATCCCCGCGCGGAAGGCGGGATCGGTCGAGACGCTGGCGTGCCTGACGTATTCGGTGAGCTCCCGGACGAAGTCCATGCCTCCATTAGGAGCCGGAACCCCGCGAAGGGCAAGGGTGCGGGCGAGTTGAAAGGCCGACATGACGGCCGGCCGGAGGCCGAAAGCGGACGGGGCGGGCTCGGCCCCGACCTCGGCGGCTTGTGCCGCGCTAATTTAAACTTCCCCCCGGGGCGGGTTCGGGAACATTGGACGCATGTCCCCCGAGGAGCAGCTGCAGCGGATGCGCGCCCGCGCCGAGAAGTTCATCGGCGGCGAGGACGTGCTCAGGCGCCTCAAGGAAGGGCGCCGCCTGCGCGTGAAGCTGGGCGTGGACCCGACCCGTCCCGACCTGACCTTCGGGCACATGGTCGTCTTCCAGAAGCTGCGCGAGTTCCAGGACATGGGCCATCAGGCCGTCCTGATCATCGGCGACTACACCACGCGCATCGGCGACCCCACCGGCAAGTCCGAGACCCGGCCCGTGCTCAGCGAGGCCGAGATCGAGGAGAACGCGCGGACGTACCTCGACCAGGCCTTCCGCATCCTCGATCCGAAGAAGACCGAGGTCCGCCGCAACAGCGAGTGGTTCGGGAAGATGTCATTCCTCGACGCCCTCCAGCTCAGCCGCCGGATGACCGTGGCGCAGATGCTGGCGCGGGACGACTTCGCCAAGCGTCACGCCGCCAACGTGCCCATCTCCCTCGTCGAGTTCCTCTACCCCCTCCTGCAGGGACACGACTCCGTCGAGCTCAAGGCCGACGTCGAGATCGGCGGCAGCGACCAGCTCTTTAACATGCTCGTCGGGCGCGACCTCCAGGAGCAGCACGGGCAGCCGCCGCAGGCCGTCCTCGGCATGCCCCTCCTCGTGGGCCTCGACGGCGAGAAGAAGATGTCGAAGAGCCTCGGCAACTACATCGCCTTCAACCATCCCGCCAAGGACATGTTCGGGCGCATCATGTCGGTGCCCGACGCCACCATGTGGGCCTACTACGACCTCCTGCTTCTGGCCGCGCCGGCCGAGGTCGCGGAGCTCAGGGCCCTCCACCCGATGGAGGCCAAGAAGCGCCTGGCCGCGCGTCTCACGGACATGTTCCACGGCGAGGGCGCCGGGGCGCGTGAGCGGGCCGAGTTCGAGAACGTCTTCTCCAAGGGCGGCGTGCGCAGCGACATGCCCGAGTTCGCCTGGGACGCCCTCTCCGGCGGCGCGGCCGAGGTCGGCGTCGTCGACCTGCTGACCGCCACCGGCCTGTTCCCGTCCAAGAAGGAAGTCCGCCGCCTGATTGAGGGCGGCGCCGTCCGCCTCGGCGAGGAGAAGGTCGCGGACCCCGCCCGCAAGGTCGCCCGCCCGGCGGGAGAGCTCGTCATCCAGGCCGGCAAGCGGACCTTCCTGAAGGTGAAGTGAGGCCGGGCCGACGCCTCGGCCCTTTGCCCTTCCCCATCCCCCGCGGGCGTCCCTAGGATGGCCATCCCCAGCATGGCCGCCGAGCACGAGAGCCGCGACTTCGTCCACCTGCACGTCCACACGGACTACAGCATGCTGGACGGCTGCAGCCGCATCGACCGGCTGATGGCCCGCGCCTGCGACATGAACATGCGCGCCGTGGCCATCACGGACCACGGGAACCTCTTCGGGCTCTTCGACTTCTGGAACGAGGCCAAGCAGTGCTCCAAGGGCGACGTGAAGCTCAAGCCCCTCCTCGGCTGCGAGCTCTACCTCGTGTGGGACCACGCCCTGACCGACAAGCCCGACCGCCGCGAACACCGCTACTACCACATGGGCGTGCTGGCCCGCAGCTTCAAGGGCTACCAGAACCTGACCAAGCTCGTCTCCGACGCGCACGTCCGCGGCCTGCATTACAAGCCGCGCACCGACCTCACGCAGCTCGCCGCCCACGCCGAGGGCCTGATTGGCTTCTCCGGCTGCCTGCAGGGCGTCATCCCGCAGCACCTGCTCAAGGACGACTGGGAAGGCGCGCGCAAGGCCTGCGGCCGCTTCGTCGAAATCTTCGGGCGGGAGAACTTCGTGATCGAGATCATGGACCACGGCATCGAGGAGCAGAAGCGCATCATCGCGCCGCTGCTCCGCCTGGCCGAGGAGTTCCGCCTCCGCGTCGTGGCCACCAACGACGTGCACTACGTCGGGGAGGGCGACGCCACCGCGCACGACGCCATGCTCTGCATCCAGACCGGGGCGCGCCTGGCCGACGAGCGCCGCATGCGCTACCCCGCGCGCGAGTTCTACCTCAAGAGCGAGGCCGAGATGCGGCGCGTGTTCTCCGAGGTGCCCGAGGCGATCACCAACACCGTGGCGGTCGCCGAGATGTGCGACGTCAAGCTGCCCGTGGGGCAGAACAACTACCCGGTGTACGTCTTCCCGCCCGAGGTAAGACCGAAGCCCGCGGCGAAGTTCGACGTCATCCTCGACGACTACGAGCGTCTGAAGAACGGCCTGCTCGCGACGCAAGGCAAGGAGGCCGCGTTCAAGGTGGACGCGGCGGCGCGCGACAAGATGCGCGCCAACGGCTCCTACCTGCTCGAGCAGGTGAAGCACGGGCTGAAGGACCGGTACGGCGTGGATTACGACGACCCCGCCTCCTGGAAGGACGAGCAGGCCCCGGGGCCCGACCGCGCCAGCCCCGCGGAGCTCTGCCGACGCGTGGACTTCGAGCTCGGCGTCATCGCCGGCACGGGCTTCGTCGACTACTTCCTCATCGTCTGGGACTTCATCGACTGGGCGCGCCGGCAGGACATCCCCGTCGGGCCCGGCCGCGGCTCCGGCGCCGGCTCCATCGTCGCCTACTGCCTGAAGATCACCGACATCGACCCCATCCGGTTCGGCCTGCTCTTCGAGCGCTTCCTCAACCCCGAGCGCGTCTCCGCGCCCGACTTCGACATCGACTTCTGCATGCGCCGCCGCGACGAGGTCGTGGCCTACGTGCGCCGCAAGTACGGCGAGGACCGCGTGGCGAACATCATCACCTTCGGCACCTTCGGAGCCAAGATGGTCGTGCGTGACCTCGCCCGCATCCGCGACCTGCCCTTCGTCGAGACCAACCGCCTGGCCAAGCTCGTCCCGGACGACATCAACATCTCGCTGGAGGACGCGCTCAGGAAGTCGAATGAGCTGAGCGCCGAGGTGGAGGCCAACCCGCAGGCCGCGGAGATCATCGAGACCGGCCGCGTCATCGAGGGCATGGTGCGTAACTCGGGCAAGCACGCCTGCGGCATGATCATCGCCGACCGCCCGCTGACCGACATCATCCCCGTGACGATGCAGGAGGGCGACCTCACCACGCAGTACGCCAAGGACCCCGTGGAGAAACTCGGCCTGCTCAAGATGGACTTCCTCGGGCTCAAGACGCTGACTGTGATCGACGACGCGCAGCGTCTCGTGCGACGCCACCGCGGGCGGCCGGACTTCGACATCGAGAAGGCGGGCTTCGAGGACGCCAAGACCTACGCCCTGCTCAACGACGCCCGCACGGTGGGCGTGTTCCAGCTCGAATCCGGCGGCATGCAGTCCCTCTGCCGGCAGTTCAGCATCTCCTCCATCGACGAGATCGTGGCGCTCATCGCGCTCTACCGCCCGGGCCCGATGCAGTTCATCCCCGACTACGTCCGGGGCAAGAAGGACCCGGCGATGGTGAAATACGCCCACCCGCTCCTCGAGAAGGTCGCCCGCGAGACCTACGGGATCCTGGTCTACCAGGAGCAGGTGATGGAGGCGGCGCGGGTGGTGGCCGGCTACACCCTTGGCGGCGCCGACATGCTCCGCCGCGCGATGGGCAAGAAGATCAAGGAGGAGATGGAGCAGCAGCGCTCGATCTTCGTCGAGGGCGCCAAGGCCACGAACGGCATCGAGCGGAAGAAGGCGGAGGAGATCTTCGCCATCCTCGAGAAGTTCGCCGAATACGGCTTCAACAAGTCGCACTCCGCGGCCTACGCCGTGCTCTCCTGGCGCACGGCCTACCTCAAGGCCAACTACCCGGTCGAGTTCATGTCCGCCGTGCTCACCTCTGAGCAGGGCAATTCCGACAAGCTGGCGGAGTTCGTGGGCGAGGCCGAGGCGATCGGGCTCAAGATGCTCGGGCCCGACGTGAACCTCTCCGACACCGACTTCACGCCGGTGCCGGCCGACAACGCCATCCGCTTCGGCCTGGGGGCGATCAAGGGCGTGGGCGACGTGGCCGCGCGGGCGGTCGTGGCGGAGCGCGCCAAGAACGGGCCCTTCCGGGACTTCTCCGAGTTCGTCGCGCGCATGGGCGACCAGGACGTCAACGCGCGCACGCTGGACTGCCTCATCCGCGCCGGCGCCTTCGACGGCACGGGCGAGGACCGCCAGCACCTGGTCGACTCGGTGGAGTCGGTGCGCCGCCATCACTCGACGGAGCGCAAGGAGCGCGCGTCCGGCCAGGGCAGCCTCTTCGACATGCTGGCCGACGACGCCGCGGGCGACGTGCGCCAGGCCGACCTGATCATCCGCCGCTCGGCGCCGATGCCCAAGCTCGAGAAGCTCAACGGCGAGAAGCAGCTGCTCGGCTTCTACCTCAGCGGACATCCGTTGGCGGACTACCACGGCCTCGACGAGGCGGTGGCGACGCTGTCCGGCCCGCCGGAGCGGCTCGAGCTGGACCGCAAGGAGCGGCACCCGGTGCGCCTGTGCGGCATCGTGAGCATGCTCGAGAAGAAGATCTCGAAAAAGGACAACCGCCCCTGGGCCCTCTTCCAAGTCGCCACCCGCTCGGCCACGGTGCCGGTGATGATGTTCTCCGAAGCCTACGAGGAGGCCGCGGCCCTGAAGGAGGGCGAGCTGCCGCTGCTGATGGACGGTTCGCACGTGATCGTTGACGCCCGTCTGGTCTTCCGCGAGGAACGCGAGGAGTGGATGGTGAACGCGCACGCCATCCGTCCGCTGCGGACCGCGCCGGGGCTGCTCAAGAAGGTCCTCTTCGCGCTGCGGCCCGGCCCCGAGGCGGGCGAATTCATGGAGCGCCTGGTGAGCCACGCGCGCCGCGTCGACGGGCCCACGATCGTACAGGTCGGCTTCGTGCAGCCGGACGGGCGCGTGCTCGTAGCCGAGGCCGCGCGCGGGATGACGACGCGGTTCGACTTCGCCAGCTACGGCGAGTTCGGCCGGCATCCGGCGTGCATGGGCGTGCAGGTGGAGGCCCAGGCGCCCTCCTCCCCCGCGCTCCGCAAGTACGGCCCGCGGAGCTGAGCGCGTTCAGCCGCCGCGGCTGAAGAGCGAGGACTTCTGGACGGCGCGGGCCTCATGGAAGCCCAGGCCGGAGAGGTGCGCGCGCAGGCGGGCGACCGCCTCGGGTCCCACCACGTGCGGGTGCAGCTCGAGCACGATGCGCTTCAGGCCGGGCAGGGCCGAGGCGGCGAGGATGTCGACCTCCGCGCCCTCGACGTCCATGACCAGCACCGTCGGGCGCCATTCGGCGAGGGCCGCGTCGATCGCGTCGGAAGGCACGGTGACCGCGCGGCCGCCCTCCCGCTGGTATACGCTGCTCGAGATGATGTTGTCGTTGACGAAGAACGTCACGTCGCCGCCGTGGGCGGTGAGCGCCCGGCCGCGCAGGCGGGGCTCGAGGCCGTTGAGGGCGTAGTTGGCGCGGATGACCTTGTGCATCGCGGGGTTGGCCTCATAGGTGAGGACGTTGTCGGCGCCGACGATGCGGGCGCAGAGGAGGCTGACGAAGCCGACCCCGCCGCCGATTTCGAGCACGCGGTCACCCGGACGCAGACCCTCGCGGATGAGGATGCGCTCGGGCTCCTCGTAGGTTTCCTTGAAGATCCCGGAGCGGACCTGGCGGCTGACGACGGCGGGGTCGGTGGAGACCGTGACGCCGTCGAGGGAGACCGTCTTGGCACCGATGAGCCGGCGGAAGGCGGACTTGAGGTTGCGGAACGGCGAGGCCATGTCAGTCGGTGGGCGGGCGGGTGAAGAGGTCGACGTAGGCGCGCGTCACGGCGGCCTTCGAGAAAGTGGCGTCGAGCGTGCGGCGTCCGCCCTCGACGAGCCGGGCGCGCAGGGCGCGGTCGTCGCGCAGGCGGCGGAGGGCGGCGGCGAGGCCGGCGGCATCCTCGAGCCCGAAGAGCAGCCCGTCCTCGCCCTCGTGCATCATCCAGCTGGGGCCCTCGGAGCGCGAGGAGACGACCGGGACGCCGGCGCCCCAGGCTTCGAGGATGACGTTGCCGAGCGGCTCGTGGACGGAGGGCATCACGAAGACGTCGCAGGCCGAGAGCCATGGGGCGGGATCGGCCTGCCAGCCGGCGAAACGCACGCGGTCGGCGACGCCCATCTCGGCGGCCTGACGGCGCAGTTCGGCCTCCTCCTCGCCTTCGCCGAGGATGCAGAGGCGCGCCTCCGGAACCTCGCGGATCGCCTCGATGAGCGTGTGGAAGCCCTTGCGCCGGACCAGCCGCCCGACGCCGAGGACGGTGAAGGCGCCCGCGGAGGAGCCGAGCGCCTCCCGAGGCAGGGGCGCGGCGGGACGGACGAGGGTGAAGTTCGAGATGACGCGCGCGAACCGCGTCCAGCCGAGGCGCTTCACGTGCTCGGCGATGCCCGGGGTGTTGCAGACGAGCAGGTCGACGTTGCGGAAGTGCTTGAGCGAGGTCGGGTAGTCGCCGAGCCGCGCGACCCGCAGGCCGCCCTTCCAGTCGGGCATGAAGTCGGCCGCGCGCGGCATCCAGGCGAGGATGCCGGCGGGCCGCTGCGCGCGGAGCAGACGGCCGAACTTCCACGGCAGGAGGAAGCGGGAGGGCGTGAGCAGGCGCGGGAGCCCCTCATGCACCTCGGCGGACGCGGGCAGCTGGTCGCGCCAGGCGCGGCCGGGCCGGATGAGGAGCGTCTGGTCGACGCCGGCCTCGGCCAGGGCGTTGACCAGGCTCACGAAGAAGCGCTCCGCGCCGCCGTCCCTGCCGAAGTGGGTGTGGAAGAGGCGCATGGCTTAGAGCCCGCTGGCACGGCGGTCGTCCTCGGCGGCGTCGCGGACGTGGGCGTCCTGCCAGAGGCGCGCCTCGCAGAGGAAGGTGTACAGGGCAGCGTTGGCGGCGGTGAAGAAGCCCGGCCAGCCGCAGAGGAACATGCGGCGCGCGAAGTAGTAGCGGGCGAAGTAGACGAAGGGGTTGAAGAGCATCCGCAGGATCCGGGGGCGCTTGCCCTCGCCGGCGAGCTGCCGGGCCTTGAGCACGGCGTAGCCGGCCTCCTTGCGCGCCTGCTCGTCGACGGTCTGCGTGCGGAAATGCAGCAGCGTGCCCTCGGGCGCGTCGCGCACCTCGCCCTGGACGAGCATGGCCTCGTGCACGAGCAGGGCCAGGTTGTAGCGGGCGCGCTCACGACGGACGAGGCGCAGCATGCGTCCCTCATGGGCGGCGCGGGGGGCGTAGCCGCCGCCGACGAGGTAGGGCCGGCGGAGAATGCGCCAGGCGGCCACGGACTCTGGGGCGGCGAGCAGCCCCGGCAGCGCGCGACGGAAGTCCGGGTCGAGCCGCTCGTCGGCGTCGACGTTGATCGCCCACGGCCGCGTGCACTGTTCGAGCGCGAACTGCTTCTGGGCGGCGAAGCCCGGCCAGGGGCGCTCGATGACGCGCAAGGGGAAGCCCTCGTCCCGCAGGCCGCGCAGGACGTCCAGGGTGCCGTCGGTGGAGCCGGAGTCGACGACCACGATCTCCTCGCATTCGGCGAGCGTGCGCACGCAGTTGCCGATGACCGCGGCCTCGTTCTTGCAGATGATGAAGGCGCTCAGCGGAAGTCGGTCGGAAGGCATGGCCGGGCGTGCCGTGAAGGAAGCCGCCTGCGGGAGGCCTTGGCAAGCCCGTTGCCACGGCCGCTTGGGGCTTGCCCGTCCTCACGCGCGCGGGGAAAGTGGCGTCACGCCATGAGCCAGAAGACGTTTGGATTCGCCATCTGGGGCACCGGCATGATCGCCGAGTTCCACGCCCGCGCCCTAGCCGAGATCCCGGGCGTGAGGCTCGTCGCCGTCTGCAACCGCACCCCGGCCAAGGCACAGGAGTTCGCTGCGAAGCACGGCTGCGCCGCCGAAGCGACGCCCGAGGCGATGCTCGCCCGGCCCGACGTGGACGTTGTCTGCCTCTGCACGCCGAGCGGCGACCATCTCGGGCCCGCCTCAGCCTGCGCCAAGGCCGGCAAGCACGTCGTGGTGGAGAAGCCCCTCGAGGTCACCCTCGCCCGTTGCGATGAACTCAACGCCGCCTGCGCGAAGGCGGGCGTCACGCTCGCGGGCATCCTGCCGCGGCGCTTCGGTTCCGGCGCGGTGGCGCTCAAGGGGGCACTGGCTGCGGGCCGCTTCGGCCGACTGACGATGGCGGGCGCGCTCATTCCCTGGTGGCGCACGCAGGCCTACTACGATTCCGCGGCCTGGCGCGGCACTTTCGCCCTCGACGGCGGCGGCGCGCTCATGAACCAAGGTATCCACACCGTGGACCTCCTGCTCTGGCTGATGGGTCCGGTCCGCCGCGTCTCCGCCACGGCGGGGTTGATGGCGCACGAGGGTATCGAGGTCGAGGACATCGCCGCGGGCTGGATCGAATTCGCCAACGGCTGCCGCGCCACGCTCGCCAGCTCCACGGCCTGCTGGTCCGGCACAGGTTTCCCGGCCGAGATCCGCATTCATGGTACGACCGGCTCCGCGGTCCTACGCGATGACAAGCTCACGGCTTTCGAATTTGAGAAGCCCCTGCCCTCCGATGCCGCTGTCCTCGCTCCCGCGACCGAAGGCGGCGGCGCCGGTGCCAACGATCCCAAGGCGATCGGCCATGCCTGGCATCGCTCCAATCTCGAGGACGCTGTCGCCGCCATCCGCGCGGGCAAGCGTCCCGCCGTCGACGGCGCCGAAGGTCGCAAGGCCGTGGAGCTTATTCTTGCGATGTATCAATCGGCGCAGGCGGGCGGCGCCCCTGTCGATCTCCCGCTGGCGAAAGACCCCTCGCTGAAGAAGCTCGGCGTTAAGCGCTAGAGGCTCTAGTTTTTACTACCGCCGCCAAACTCTTCCATCGTCGCGGCGTTGGTGGCGTTAATGCCGCTCCGCGCGAACACTTTGAAGAACGTCCGCACGACGATCCTCATGTCCAACCAGAAGCTCCGGTGATCCACGTACCATACATCGAGGGCGAACTTCTCATCCCAGGTGAGGGCGTTGCGGCCGTTGACCTGGGCCCAGCCGGTGACGCCGGGTTTCACCTCCATGCGTCGGGCCTGGAAGGCGTCGTAGCGCCCGACGTAACGCATGAGGAGGGGTCGCGGGCCGACGACGCTCATGTCGCCGACGAGGACGTTCCACATCTCCGGGAACTCATCGAGCGTGGTGGCGCGCAGGAACTTGCCGAAAGCGGTCAGGCGCACGGCGTCCGAGAGCAGCTCGCCGTCGGGTCCGCGCTCGTCTGTCATG
The DNA here is from genome assembly GCA_046080425.1 of Verrucomicrobiota bacterium. GTDB lineage: Bacteria > Verrucomicrobiota > Verrucomicrobiia > Opitutales > UBA953 > UBA953. Next base: position 8,075 of record JBJTTY010000100.1, on the reverse strand, counting down.
GTGCGGAACTTCACCATGCGGAAGGGCCGCCCGCGCAGGCCAGGACGCTCCTGGATGAAGAGCACGGGCGCGCCGAGGCGGAGCCGGACGAGTAGCGCGACGGCCAGCATCAGGGGCAGGAAGAGCACCAGCCACCCGAAGGAGAAGACGATGTCAAAGAGGCGCTTGGCCATTCAGCGCAGGACTTCGGCGGGGAAGGCGGAGAGGCGGAGGCCGAGGACCTCGACGGACCTCTCGAAGGCCAGCTCATACTCGACCGTAGTGGCGTCGGGCGGGACGACGGTCGCCAGCTCGCCGCCGACGGGGCCGACGAGCGCACTGTCCAGCGGACGGCGCCGTGAGCCTGGGAAGCGGACGATGAGCCGGGCCTCGGCGGAAGGGTCGTCGCTCGCCGCGAGTTCCGCGGAAAGCACGAGGGGCGTGCCGGGCACGACGGGGAAGGCGCGCCGCGGCGACAGCGTGCCCGAGGGCGCGCGCACGCTCAGCCTTCCCTCGTGCCAGCGCACGGCGTTCAGGCGGTGCTCGTCGATTCGGAGCAGTCCGCGCCGGTCTTCGACCGAACCGAGGTCGATGCGATGCACGGTCTCCCCGGGCGCTCCTGAAAGGATGACCGAATAGGCGACGAGGGCACCGAGGCGTGATTCGCGGGCGGCCCAGGCCGGCAGATCGGCGCGCGGTCCGGGCTCCGATGCGGCGAGGCGAATCCAGACGGCACGGGGATCGGCGTGCAGCAGGGCCGACCAGCGCACCGGGCTTCCATGGAAGGACTGGCGGAGATTGAAGCGCTTCTCGGCGCTGACGAAGGCGTCTTCGGCGTCCGTCAGCGCGTTGAGGGCGCGGACGGCGCGTGGGGCGGTCGCGGGTCCGGCGTCACGCGCGGCGATCACGCGACGGAACGCGAGCGCGAGCTCCCACGCCTCGGCGAAACGCTCGAGCCGCCGACGCTGGGCGGCCTCACGCGGCGAGACGCCGACCGGCAGGGCGCGCGCCTCGGCCACGCGGGCCGAGACCGCGGCCGCGTCGGCGTCGGTAAGGACGCGCGCCGAACTCTCCTTCAGGTAACGGGCCAGGCCGCGTCCGCCGCCGCTTCGCGCATCGGCGGCCCAGGCGCGCTCGATGACCGCGTAGGCGTCCCGCACGCGTGCGCCGGCCGGTCCGTAGGCGGCGTCGAACCAGCGGTCGAGCGCGGCCTGCGGGTCGACGGCGGGATCGGCGAGCAGACGTGAGCCCAACCATGCCTTCGGGGCGTCGAAGGACCAGAGGGGGTATAGCTCCGCGATCCAGCCCTTCACGCCGGCGCGATGCGCAGCGCGGATGGCCGAAACCTGGGCGGAGAAGTCCACGTGAGGCGACGCGTAGTCGGCGCCGAACCAGTAATCATAGGCGCCCACGCGTCTCGCGCCCGAGCGTACCCAGGCGGAGAGATTGGCCTCGTCCTCGCGGGCGAACGCGGGATCCGCATGCCCCATGCGGTCGAGGCAGACCCAGGGGAACACCGCCGGGCGGACCGGGACAGTCGGCGCCGCCAGCGTATGGAAATAGGCGAGCGTGCCGATGGCGCGCCGCTCCCCCGTGAGGTCGCCGGACGGGTCCCAGAACGAATCCGCGACCGAGTTGAGGAAGCCGATGACATGGTCGGTGCGCATCGGGCGGTCGCGATACCAGCCGGAGGACGGGGCGTCGTCACCGTATTCCGTCGTGTCATTCACCCCGAGGGGCGCGCAGAACGCGTCAGGGTTTCGGTGGAACCAGTCGCGCGTGAATCGGGCGCCGAGTTCCGCCGCCTTCGGGTGGGAGAGGTTAGGATTCGGATCGTAGCCCGAGCCCGTCGGCCGGACGCGCACCCCGTCGACCTCGACGAAGAACGTCGGATCCTCGCGCCATTCCCGCGGCCCGAAGGCGCGGAACATGCCGTGCGAGAAACTCAGCCCGCGGCCGTAGCCTACGCTGAAGGCCCAGTCCTCCGCGTCCTCGGTCGTGAGGCCGCTGACCGAGCGCCAGGCGAAGGCCGGACGGAAGACCTCACCCTCGGGCTGCAGCACCCGCGCCAGCGGACGCCAGTCCGTGCCGTCGGGTCCCGGGAAGAGGAACGTCACCCCGAGCGTGCGTTCGGCGAAACGCCCGACCGTCATGCGCGTGGCGGCGGGCGAGTCGCCAAGGAGGAAGACCCGGTCGTCGCGGACTGCGGTCATGAGCAGGTCGCCTTCCGGATCCGGCACGACGACGCCCGTGGCGGCGAAGGCCGCAGTGCGGCCGACGAAGAGCCCGACCGTCGGGGCCGCGCCCTGCCCTTCCGTGACCAGCTCGGGCCGGGCGCCCGTCACCTTCTCGCAAAGGTCCTGGAGCGTGCGTGCCGCGCGCCATTCGTCGTCGGCCGGCGTAGCGGGCAGCACCACCGGGCCGTACCAGCGCCCGCCGTCGAACAGCGGCGCGGCCTGGAGCGAGGCGGCGAGCAGGAGGAGGAACGCCCGGGTCATGCATGGAGCATGGGCGCAGGCCGGACCGCGCGCAACCCATGAGCGGTCAGCGCATCAGCGCGTCGAGCAGCTCCTGCCGCCAGCGTCGGGCGGCCGGATCCCAGATGCCGAAGCCCGCCTGGTATTCCCAGTAGGCGAAGGGAATGCCGAGCTCACGGGCCGTGCCGGCCATGAAGGCCGTCCAGCGCGCCCGGTCCTCCGTCGAGGCATGTTTCCCGTAGGCGCCGAACTCACCGAGGAAGACCGGACGCCCTTCCGCCTTGGACCAGGCGGTCGCCAGGCCGAACGTCCGGCGCAACGCCTCCTTCTCGGCGTCCGTGCCCGTCCAGCGCGTCCCGATGAACTTGTCCGAGCCCTTCGTCCAGCTCGCGCCCTGGTGCGTGAACGCGAAGGGATCGTAGCAATGAAAATGACCAATCAGGTGCCGGTCGTCCGCGGGCAGACGCAGGTCCTTGAGCGTCGCGGCCCGGTTCCATTGCACCCCGCCCACGTGCACCGCGCGCTTGGGATGCAACCGGCGTACCTCCGCGAGCGCGGCCGCCAGGTTGGCGTTCCAGAGCTCGGCTGTATGCGCCCCGTGCGGCTCATTGCTCAGTTCGAAATGTAGTTCGTCCGGCGCGTCCTTGAAGCGCTCTCCGATCTGCTTCCAGAGCGCCACGAACCTCGGGCGCTGTCCCGCCGGGTCGGCGTCGAGCGCCTCGTAATGGTGGACGTTGAGCACCACCGCCAGCTTCCGTTCCAGCGCGGATCGCACCAGCCCGTCGACCTTCTCCATGAACACGGCGTCGATGGCGAAGGGCGCCTCCTTGCCGGCGTGGTCCGCCCAGCGCACCGGGATGCGCACCGAGTCGAAGCCCGCCGCGTGGATCCGGTCGAAGTCCTCCGGGCCGAACGCGCGGCCCCAGGTCGCCCCCTTCGGTGCCTCGAGCGAATTCCCCATGTTGACCCCGCGGCCCAGACGACGGGCCTGTTCGAAGACGTCGCCCGCCCGGCAGCAGACGGCGAGCAGCAGGAGGGCCAGGACGCGGGTCATCTCGCAAGACTGCCTCCGCCCGGACCCTCGGGAAACAAAAAAGCCGCACGGAACCGTGCGGCTTGGGAGGAAGGAATGGCGAAAGGGTCAGCGAGGTGTCTCGCGGAAGTAGGCGATGGTCTTGGTCAGTCCATCGGCGAGAGGGACCTTCGGAGACCATCCCAGCAGCCGCTCGGCCTTGGCGATGTCGGGCTTCCTCTGCTTGGGGTCATCAGCCGGAAGAGGCATGCGAATGAGGGGCAGATTGGAGCCTGTGAGACGCTGCACCTCGGCTGCCAGCTGGAGCATCGTGAACTCGACCGGGTTGCCCAAGTTGACCGGGCCAGGATTGCTCCCCAGCCCGACGACTCGGACCATGCCCTCGATCAGGTCGTCCACGTAACAGAACGAGCGGGTCTGGCTGCCGTCGCCGCTGATCGTCAGCGGCTTTCCTGAAAGGGACTGCATGATGAAATTCGTGACCACCCTGCCGTCGTCACCCCGCATCCTGGGCCCGTAGGTATTGAAGATGCGGATGATGCGGGCGTCGACCTTGCCCATCCTGGTGTAATCGGAACAGAGCGTCTCGCCCATCCGCTTGCCTTCGTCATAGCACGCGCGGGGTCCGAGCGTGTTTACGTTGCCCCAGTAAGTCTCAGGCTGCGGGTGGACGAGCGGGTCGCCGTAAATTTCGGAGGTCGAGGCCTGCAACAGGACCGCATTGTGCCGGGCGGCGTTTTCGAGCGCGTTGAGCGTTCCGATGACGGCGGTCTTCGCCGTGTTGATCGGCTCTTCCTGATAATGGGGCGGCGAAGCCGGACACGCCAAGTTGCAGACCACGTCACAGCGCACGTTGAACGGCTCGATGACATCATGCCGAAGGAAGCTGAAGCGGCCGTGGACGCTTAGCCAGTCGACGTTTCGTTGCCGCCCTGAATGCAGGTTGTCGAGGCCGACCACCTCGTGGCCGTCCGCGAGCAGGCGGGCGCAGAGATTGGAGCCGAGAAAGCCGGCCGCGCCGGTCACCAGGTATCGCATAAGGTGGTTTATTTGGAAAGTGTGCGGACAATCGCCTCGGCGGAGGAGGCGAAAGCCTCGGGCCCGTGCGTCCGCGCCGCCTGGACCGAGCACAGCCCTGCGGAAACCAGGGCGGCGCCTTCCAATGAGGCCAGCTTCAGAAGTCCGTCCGCCATCAATCTGACGTCCCCTGTCCTGAAGACGCAGGAATTGCCCGGAAGGGCGAAGTCATGACGCGCTCCAATCGCCTCTGAGAGCAGAAGCTGGCAACCGGACAGGGCCGCCTCATGGACCACCAGCCCCCAGGCCTCGGAGAGGCTGGGGAGCGCGAAAATGCGCGCGGATCGATAGAGTGCGCCGAGCTGCTCTGGCTGGATGAAGCCGCTCACCTTGATCCTGGGGTGGAGGGGAATCGAGCCCTGCAGCGGTCCGTTTCCATACATCTCCAATTCCCAGCCGGGCATCCGTTCTGCGACGGATGCGAAGGCCTCGGCGAGCTGAACGCACTGCTTCCGCTCGACATACTGTCCGACGAAGATGATGCGCTTGGGCCGTTCCGTGAGCGGCGGCCCGTTGAAGAAGACTTCGGGGTCCGCGCCGTACATGCCCTCCCAGATACGGGAGTCTGGAACGCCGTACCAACGGGCGAGTCTTCGTCCTGATTTGCCGGGCACGAAAACGGCGTCGAATTTCCGGCGCTGGAAGATTCTGTACCACGGGGCTCCCATAAGCTGCCTGAAGTCGCCACGCCAATTGTTATCCATCAGCAGGCAGACCTTGCCACCGGAGCGCCTCACCTCGTCGCCAAGGGCGTTGAATGCAGGGTAAGCCCAGCCTGACTGGAAGAAGACTTCCGGCGCCTGAAGCCCCAGCGAAGCCCATGAGGCAGGCCGTTCGGCATCAAGCCAGTGGACGGACTTGCCAAGGATCCGTTCCATGCCTTCGACGGGCACGGACGGCCTCGATCCAACCACCGGGCAGTCGAGCCCCGAATGTCGAATGAAAGCTGAAATCTGCCGGGCCGCATACTGCGGCAGCCCGTTCCAGGAGAATGCAGTTCTCATAAGGAGACAGGCTTGTCGGCAAACCTTCGGCACCACGCCTCGACCGCGGCCATGGCGAGCAGGACGTAAGACGCGTCCACCCGGCCGGCGGCGTTTTCCGACGCCAGCCGGGCCACGGCTGATGGTTCAAAGATCCCACGGCGTCGGACCGATTCTTGGCTTAGGTAATCGGAGAGCACCCTGCCGTCGCCTCGCCCAACCAGATGACGGACAGGAATCCCGAATCCTGTCTTTGAACGGTTGATGACGGAGGCGGGGATCACCCCTTCCATGGCACGCCGGAGAATCCACTTGCCGGTGGAACCACGCTGCTTGAAATCAGAAGGAAGGCGATCGGCCAACGCGAGCAGGTCCGGGTCAAGAAAAGGGATGCGCACCTCGACTCCTTGGGACATGGACATCTTGTCGGCGTAGTTGAGGTTGTGATCACAGAGGAAGTGGTTGCGTTCAAGCAACAGCATCCTGTTCAGGTCGGACGTCTCGTGCGGGGCGTCGGCCAGTGAGTCCGCGAATGCGACGTCGGGCTGGGGAATCGGGCCGCATCGCCTGAATTCATCGCTCCAAAGCGTCTTCAGGACTTCGGGTTCAATCCATTGATGGTACCCGATTATTCGTTCGGGCGAATCACGGTCCGCCCGCGACAGGCCTTTGCGGATTCGACGACCCCAAGCTGGCTGCAACGGAAGCCCGCGAGAAGCGAGACGCAGCGCCGCCCTAGCGCTTCGCGGCAACCAGCGCCAGAGACGCTCGATGCGGAGCGCGGCATGCCGGCGGTATCCCGCAAAGACGTCGTCTCCGCCGACGCCGGAAAGGAGGACCTTGATCCCTTGCCTCCTGGCGTGGGCGCAGATGGTCTGGGTGATCAACGCCGCGGGATCCGCCTGCGGCTCATCCAACTCCCATACCAGACGGTCAAGATCGAGCATCTCATCCGAAGACACGTCGACCATGTGGAGGTTTGCGCCGATCGTACGGGCGACTTCTTGCGCATAGGGCAGATCCGATTCGAACCCTTCGCTCGATCCGGAGGCCCTCGGGCTCCTCAGGGTGAAACAGTCCAGAGGGGCGCCTGTTTGAATGCGCGCAGCATACGCGCAGATGGCGCTTGAGTCCAGGCCGCCCGAGAGGAAGGCGCCGACAGGCACGTCGGAGACCATTTGCCGTCGTACGGCGACGTCCATGCGGCGCCTGAGCTCTTTGACCGCGCCCGCCTCGGTCAAGGGGAGCTCCGGCTGATCAAACGGTCGCGGCACGAAAGAGCCCTCCCGCTCGACTTCACCCTCAATCAGTCGCATGAAGCGACCAGGGCGCAGCTTCTTGACCGAACGGAACGGCGTCGCTTCGCCCGGGCCGTAAAGATAGGTCACATAGTTCGCCAACGCCTGCGGATCTAGAGTGCGGTCCAGCCCTGGCAGGGCCAATAACGCCTTGAGTTCGCTGGCAAAGGCGAAATGTCCTGGAGACCGGGCCAGATAGAGGGGCTTCACGCCCAGCGCGTCCCTGGCGAGAAGCAGACTGCGGTCGCGATGATCATGCAGGGCCAGCGCGAAGATGCCGTTGAGTCGGGGCAGCATCGCCTCTCCCCAACGCAAGTAAGCCGCGAGCACGACTTCGGTATCACCGGTGGACCTGAACTGATACGCGCCCTCAAGCTCGGCCCTCAGCTCCCTGTAGTTGTAAATCTCGCCATTGAAAACCAACGTGGCCATGCCATGGGAGTCCGTAATCGGCTGCGAAGCCGATGGACCGAGGTCCAGGATGGCGAGCCGAGTGTGGGAAAGCGCCGTGCTCGTCGCGGCGAAGAAAGCCACCCCCTCGCCATCAGGCCCTCGGTGGCGCAGACAGCCCACCGCCCGGACGGCCAAGGGTTCGGCGGCGGGGCCAACGGCTCCGAAGATTCCGCACATGTCTTTTAGGGCGAGGGGGGGGCTTCGTTGACCACGGCCCTGAGCTTTCCGCGGGCAGTCCGCGGGAGGTCATCAACGTAGACGATCTCAAAGCGGCACTTGCCGCCTATGTGGTTTTCAATTTCGCTACGCAGTTTCGCTTCATCAGATTTTCCGTACCCGTATCCACGGACGATCTTGAATTCCGCAAGACCGGGGTTGGTCTGGAGTATTTGTGCCATGCGTATGCGATCCGCCGATTTGAAAATCTGGTCCAAGCGGCCGATCCGCGTGCCATCGGACATGAGAAGATTGTCCTCCAGCCGGCCATCCACCCCCTGAATTGTTCTCTGTCCCGTGTATTCAGGAAACGTGGGGGTGGTGGATTCTGCATTGCATATGTCGCCGCTGTCGTAGCGGAACAGGGGAAACGCGGGGTTGTGCCAATTAGTGCCGATGATGGAGCGCATGTCCCCCATCTGCGGCAGTTCCACGCAGGAGAAGTCCTCGTCGACCTGCATGCAGGCCGTGGGATCTTCGGAGAAATTAGCCGTGGACTCGGCAAGGCCGTAATGCTGACGCACGGGGACGCCGAAGGCCTTGGCGATCTTTGACCTCA
>JBJTTY010000099.1:0-682 GCA_046080425.1 Verrucomicrobiota bacterium | reverse complement strand
GTCGGCTACGAATACGTGCATCGCATCGAGCCCACGGTGCCCAAGGCCGCCGCGGATCCGACCCGCAGCCCGTTGCTGCATTTCATGCTGGTCGACCGGGTTGTGGCCTTCGACAACGCCCGCCAGACGCTCCGACTGATCGTCAACGCCCGCATCAGCTCGCCCGACAGGGCCGACGAGGCCTGGCAGGCCGCCTGCAAGGAACTGGAAGCCCTGCGCGCGGTCGTGACCGGCCCGAGGGCCGCGCCGGCCGCCGAGCTGCCGGCCGTCGCCGGCTTCGCGGAGGGCAAGGGGAACGTCGACCAGCCGGCCTTCGAGGCCGCCGTGCGCCGGACCCAGGAATACGTGCGGGCCGGTGACTGCGTGCAGGTCGTGCTGTCGCGCCGCACGGACGTGCCCTTCAAGGGCGATCCGCTGGACCTCTACCGCGTGCTTCGCCACGTCAACCCCTCCCCCTACATGTTCGCCCTCGAGACGGGCGGCGGCTTCGACATGGTGGGCGCCTCTCCCGAAGTGAACGTGCGCCTGACCGGACGTCGCTGCGAGATCCGCCCCATCGCCGGCACCCGTCCGCGGGGAGCCGATGAGGCGGCGGACCGAAGGCTGGAGGCCGAACTCCTCGCCGACCCCAAGGAGCGCTCGGAGCACCTCATGCTGGTCGACCTGGCCCGCAACGACCTCG
>JBJTTY010000098.1:0-4605 GCA_046080425.1 Verrucomicrobiota bacterium | reverse complement strand
AGTTACCCTACGCTGTCAACACCACCACAGTAACTATTATAAAGCCATCACTGTCATAAGCTCACAGTTTATTGCATGTAGTTATCTTCCAATGATTTACGGAAATTACTGACAATTGAATCCAACTCGGAGCGGCTAGGTCTTTGCCTTTCATCGATGCGTAAGAGCACTTCGCACCAAGGGCTGAGGCGCAATTTGCTCCAGCGTTCGCGCTTCGGAGGCTCGGTGGAATCGGTAGGGTGGAAGGCCAGCAACTGCCGGTAGAGGCTGCGAGCCTCTTCGCTGATGTCCTCCCTTTCGGACTCCAGCATCACGAGTTTCCGGAAGGCGAGTCCCGGGCTGGCCGATTCTGAAATCCTGCGGAGCTTGGATCCGGTTCCGGCCGGCGTCCGTGCCGCCGGGGAGAAATGCATCACGGGGCGATAGTTTTCAATCGGCAGCGCGGCCTGGGATTTGTTCGGCAGGCTGCGGGGAGAGAAGTTCGGCTCCAGCACGGCGGAAGGCGGCGGCTCATCATGGCTGCGGCCCTCGAGTGAAAGCACTTCCGCGATGTCGTCGATGAGCTGTTGCAACCCTCCTTTGCGGCTCATGGCGGACTTAAGCTCCCTTCGGATGGATTCGAGGTCCGAGCCTCTCTCCGAGAGGATGCGCGCGGCCAGCAGCCGTTGCGCCTGTCGGCCGTCGAACAGCTTGCGGCGGCGATCGCCGTCCTGACTGGGTTCCGGACGTTCGAGAAGCCCTTCCCAGGCGTAATACCTTACCAGTCGCTCATTCGGATAGAACCGTGGAGCGAAGCCGAGCTTGTGCAGCTCGGTGGCCACGTACTCCGCCAGTTCCGCGGCGGTTCCGGCGAAGTCGGGATTCAAGTTGGAAGAAGGACGGAGCATGGCGGCTTGATATGAACACCCTGCTGTAAGCATCGCTCAGGGCAACCTTTTAACCCAATGAAAAGGGCCGTCCCCCGGAGGAGACGGCCCTGATTCAGCGGTTTGTCCGGCTCAGGAGTTGAAGTTGTAGCCCTCTTCCCCGTGGTCGGTGATGTCCAGACCCTTGGCCTCGTCTTCCTCCGAGGGACGGAGACCGACGACGGCCTTGACCACGTAGGCGAGGACGGCGGTCGCGACCAAGGAGATGGCCAGCGTGACGAGGATCGCCTTCAGCTGTTCGGTCAGCAGCGACTTGCCCACGATGTCCTTGAGGTTGGTGTTGAGATTCCCGTTCACGTCGGCCGTCGCGAGGATGCCGGTGAGGATGGCTCCCAGGGTGCCGCCCACGGCGTGCACGCCGAAGGTGTCGAGGGCGTCGTCGTACTTCAGCTTCGCCTTGAGGTATACGACGGCGAAGAAGGGCACCACGCCGGCGAGCACGCCGATGAGGACGGCGGAGCTGGCGGTGACGAAGCCCGCGGCGGGCGTCACCACCACGAGGCCGGCCACCGCGCCCGAACAGAGACCGAGGATGCTGGCGTGCTTGCGGAGGATCCACTCCAGGGCGGCCCAGGTGAAGGCGGCGACCGCGGCGGCGAGGGTCGTGGTCGTGAAGGCCTGGGCGGCGACGCCGTCGGCGGAGAGGGCGGAGCCGGCGTTGAAGCCGTACCAGCCGACCCAGAGCATGCCGGTGCCGATGGCGCAGAGCACCATGCTGTGCGGGGTCAGGGGGCGCTTGCCGAAGCCGATGCGGGGTCCGAGGATGATGCAGAGCAGCAGGGCGGACCAGCCCGAGGTCATGTGGACGACCGTGCCTCCGGCGAAGTCGATCGCCTTGATGGAGGCCTTGGCGTTCCAGACGCCGTTCATCTCGCCGGTGATGCCCCAGATGTGGTGGGCCATCGGGAAGTAGACCAGGAACATCCAGCCGGTCATGAAGAGCATGACCGCGGAGAACTTCATGCGCTCGGCGATGGCGCCTACGATCAGGGCGGGCGTGATGATCGCGAACATCAGCTGGAACATCGAGAACACGTTCTGGGAGATCCAGTAGGCGTAGTCTCCGTTGGGACCGGCTCCGACGCCGTTGAGGAAGAAGAATTCGCTGCCGCCGAAGACCTTGCCGAGGGCGGTGCCGTCGAAGCTCTTGCCGAAGACCAGCGAGTAGCCGAAGGCCCACCAGAGGATGGCGACCAGTCCGGCGAGGCCGAAGCACTGCGCGACGACGGAGAGGACGTTCTTCGAACGCACCAAGCCTCCGTAGAAGAGGAACAGTCCGGGAAGGGTCATGAAGAGCACCAGGGCCGCGCAGACCATGATGAAGGCATTGTGGCCGGGGCCCGGGGAGGCGGCGATTGGACCGGCGGCCACCTTGTCATCCCCCGCCTTGGGGCCGACGTTGTTCACGTAGGCCTCGAGGTCACCGACCCTCTGTTCGAGCGAGGCGGCGGCGGGAGCGGGTTTCGCAGGTTCAGCCGGTGCCGCGGCAGCAGCGGCCTGCGCCCAGGTCAGGCAGGGGACTGCCGCCAGGGCGAGGATGGTGAGGATTCGGAGCAGGGATTTCATGGCATCCACCAATTCGCACCCCTCGTGCCAATCGCTTGCCGCGGTCAACCGCCCTCTAAACTGAACAAAAACAAGCCTTGGCGGCGGATTTGATGCTTAAAAACACTCATCCCTCTCCGGGGTAAGCTGGCTCAGTGGTTGTTATATCCTTCTTCGCCGTGGTTGGCGATGTCCAGGCCCTGCGACTCCTCCTCCTCCGTGGGACGGAGTCCGACGGCCTTCTCCACCAATTTGGCGATCAGCCATGTCAGCGAGCAGGAGAGGATCACGCAGGCCGCCATGGCGGCGAGCTGTCCGGAGAGCAGCCCTTTGCCGACCAGTGCGCCTCCGGCCGGATTGACCGAAGCGTCCATCAGGAGGGCCGTCGCCAGCGCGCCGATGGTTCCGCCGACGCCGTGGACGCCGAAAGTGTCCAGGGCGTCATCATAGCCAAGCTTCGGCTTGAGGACGGAGCAGGCGGCGTAGGAGAGCGCTCCGGCGACGCACCCGATCAGCACCGCGGACCCTGCGGAGACGAAGCCGGCCGCATTGGTGACGGTGGCGAGGCCGGCGATCGCGCCCGAGCACAGGCCGAGCACGGAGGGCTTGCCTCGATGGACGCGTTCGACCGCGGCCCAGACCAGCGTGGCCGCCGAGGCCCCCAGCGTGGTGGTCATGAAGGCCTGCACGGCCACGCCGTCGGCGGCGAGGGCCGAGCCCGCGTTGAAGCCGTACCAGCCCGCCCAGAGCAGGCCCGTGCCGAGGACGCAGAGCACCATGCTGTGCGGCGGCATGGCGTGCCTGCCGAAGCCCAGCCTCGGTCCCACCAGCATGCAAAGGACGAGCGCGGACCAGCCGGAGGTCATGTGCACCACGATGCCTCCGGCGAAGTCCGCCGCCTTGAATCCCGCCTCGGCGTTGGCCAGACCGGCGAAGTCACCCGAGACGCCCCAGACCGCATGGGCGACCGGGTAATAGACGAGCAACGTCCAGAGGGCGGAGAACAGCATGACCGCCGAGAACTTCATGCGTTCCGCCACGGCTCCGACGATCAGGGCCGGCGTGATGGCCGCGAACATCGCCTGGAAGAGCGCGAAGGTTCCCGAGGAGATGCGGGCGTCATAGGCGCTCGACTCCGCGCCGAGGCCCCTGAGTCCGAAGTGCTCGGAACCTCCGAAGGCATGGCCCAGGGCCGTGCCGGCGAAGCTCTTGCCGAACACCAGCGAGTAACCGAAGGCCCACCACATCAGGAGCCCCAGCGCGGTGAGAGCTACGCACTGCGCGGCCACTGACAGGACGTTCTTGGCTCGAACCAGTCCTCCGTAAAAAAGGAACAGCCCGGGAATGCACATCATCAGCACCAGGGCGGCGCTGACGAGAACCCAGGCGTTGTCGCCTGCGTTGGGAGCGGCAGAAATAAGCAGCATGCCCAAAGGTAAGCATCTTGTGTGCCAATAATCGCTCACAGGGGCAACCTGCTTGATTCATTTGGCTTCGTCTGGCATACGAAAAACATGACCCAAAGCAGTGTGTTCAAAGTTGTGCAATTTGCCTTTCTTTGTTCATGCCTCGGCGCCGCAGAGCAGCCCGCCAAGCAATGGCTCGTCATGGCTGACTGGCAGCGTCGAGGGGACGATGCCGTCACGGGCAACGCCGCCAACGGCTCCTTCGGGCGGTCTCGCACGGGCTTCGAGGCGATCTACAGGGACGAGGTCACGGCCATCGATCTCGAGTATTACGCCTACACCAACCGGTTCGGGGGCGCCATCGCCGGAACGGACAGCGCCTATCGCGACACCACCGATCTGATTCTCACGGGGTTCCGGCAGTGGGGTTCCTTCCAGCTCATCTACGGTCTCGAGTCGGCCCGGGAGGACGGCGTCTCGTTCGGCGAAGGTTTCCGTTGGGGTCTGGGCGGTGCCTGGCGTTGGGCGCCTGACGAGGAGACCGACGTGGCCCTTGGCGTGATCCTTCAGGACCGCTTTGAGCGTTCGCCTCTGCCCGTGCCCTATCTCAAGGCGGTCTGGCGCCCGTGCGCCTTCGGCGAAGTCGAGCTACGCGCCACGGGCTTGCATAACGGAATCATCTTCCGCTGATACACTGCCCACCCCCCCACTACTCTACCCCCCCCCCC
>JBJTTY010000097.1:0-7547 GCA_046080425.1 Verrucomicrobiota bacterium | reverse complement strand
CGTCTACCGCGAGCCGGTCGAGCCCGCCGCCCCCGCCGCCCCCGCCGCCCCCACCGCGCCCGCCGCGCCCGCGGCTCCGGCTGCGAACTGAAAGCCCGCGCACCGGCCGCCGAACGGGCCCGCCTCAAGGCGGGCCCGCTTTTTTCTGGCTGGGGCGGCTCCGCGGCGGAGACTCCGTGCATGCGCTGGATGCTAGTCGACGGCTTCAACCTGGTCTTTCGCAGCCATTTTGCGATGGAGCGCTCCAACCTCCGCCGCCAGTCGGATCAGTTTCCCACCGGCGCCCTGCACGGATGGATCAAGGCCCTGCTCGACCTGCGCGATTCGGAGAAGCCGGACCGGGCCGCCGTCTTCTTCGACCTGGGCGGGTCGGACCGTCATCTGGCGGCGCATCCCGAATACAAGGCGCAGCGCGATGACACGCCGGAGGACATCGTGCTCCAGCTGCCCGAGGTCAAGCGGCTGACGGCCCTGCTGGGCTTCCAGGTGGTGGAACGGCGGGGCGTCGAAGCCGATGACCTGATCGCGACCGCGGTGCGGCGGCTCTCCGCCGAGGGCCACGGGTGCGTCATCGTCAGCGCGGACAAGGATTTCGGCCAATGCGTCGGGGGCGAGGTCTTCCAGCTCGTTCCTCCGCCCACCGCCAATCCGTCCGTCGGATGGCGTCGGCTCGACGCGGCCGGCGTCACCGAGAAGTTCGGGGTCCCTCCGGCGCGCATCGCCGACTATCTCGCCCTCGTAGGCGACACGTCGGACAACATTCCCGGCCTGCGCGGAGTCGGGCCCAAGACCGCCGCCAAGTGGATCGCCGAGCACGGCGGCCTCGAGCAGGTTCTCGCCGCGGCCGATCGTCTCGAGCCGGCGCGCTTCCGCGATCAGGTGCGCGCGGAAGCCGACCGCATACGCGCCAACCTCGACCTGGTCACCTTCAGGACCGATTACGAGCTCGACCTGGGCGAGGCTCCGGCCGAGGCCGTCGGCGGCGTGGAGCGTTTCCTCGATGAGATGGAGATGCAGGCCACCTTGCGCCGTTACCGGGCCCGGCACGGGAAGGACGCCCCCGAGAAGGCGCCCGCCCCAAAGTCCGCCGCCAAGCCCGGGTCCGCGTCACCGGCACGTGCCGGCGAAGGCCCCGAACAGGGCGAGCTTTTCTGAAACGAAGAGGCCCGCCTTTCGGCGGGCCTCGATGCGCGCGAGAGGCGGCGGTTAGTTCTTCTTCTCCGGCTTCTTCTCGGCCTTGGGAGCTTCGGCCTTGGGGGCCTCGGCCAAGGCGGGGGGCGCGGTCCGCTGGCCGGCCTGCTGCTGGATGGCGCCCACGACCGTGTTCACCTCGTCCTGGTTGAGCAGGATGACGAACTTGGCCTCGAGGACCTCGACCTCATAGTTGTGGGTGATCGAGTAGCCGACGCTCTGCGCCATCTCCTGATTGCCCTTGTCGAGGGCCTGGGCGGCCTGGTCGAGGAGCTCCTTGAGCTTCTTCTTCTCGTCCTCGGCCGTGGTGCGCTCATGCATGGCGCGCAACTGGACGAAGGCGTCGCGGCGGGCCTGAAGCTCCTTGGTGAAGCGCTCGAACATCACGATGGCGTCAAGGCTGAGCAGGTCGGCCACGCGGAGCAGGCGGCGCTCGCCGCGCACGACGAGGTCATCCTCCTTGAAGTCCTTGGCGGCGCGGGCCTTCGCGGCCTCCTCCTCGTTGACCACGGCGTGCAGACGGATCTTGGTGTTGACCAGCGCGGTCTGCCTGTCCGCGACGAGCGGCAGGCTGAAGTAGCGTCGGGCGAAGATGCCGTCCTTCTCATTGAAGTCCTTCACCTCGGTCTCAAGGACCTTGCTGAGCGCGTCCTTCTCGGGCGTCGTCAGGGCCGCCTGCTGGCGCTGCTGCAGCTGGCGGAGTCGGCCGAACTGCTGGCCGTGCGCGTTGAGCTCCTGCTGGAAGCGGACGATCGCGTCCTGTCCGGTGAGGGTCAGGGCGACGCGGCCGAGGTTCTGGCCGAGCGGGAGGATCTCGATGACCGGGCCCTTGGGGGCTTCGGCGGGGGCTTCAGGGGTGGCTGCGGTGCTCATGTCTGATGGGTTGGGGTGTCAGGGAAAGGGTTACTTCTTCTCTTCGTCCTTCTTGGCCGGAGCCTGTTCGCCAAGCCGCTTGTTCTCCTCGTCGGAGAGCAGGGTGTAGAGCTTGGCCTCGGCCGTCTGGAGCGTGATTTCGCCGGGCAGGTCGTAGCCACGGGACTTCTTGAACTCCTCGAGCGCGGCGTTCACTTCGCCCTGGGCGTTCTTGACGGCGTCCTCGACCTTCTTCTTGTCCGCGTCCTTGGTGAGGCGGGGCTGGAGGTCGACGAGCTGCTGCAGCGCGCGGCGGGTCTCCATGACGCGCTGCACCTGGAGCTTGAAGGCCTCGACTTCCACGGCGCCGCTGACGGAGCCGCGGTTGAGGAACTTCTTCTCGCCGGAGTTGATGACGGACTCGGCCTTGAACTCCTTATCGGCGGCGAGCTTGATGTATTCCTCGTTGGAAAGCGCGGAGAGGACGTTCAGCTTGGTCTGCACCACGAGGTACTGGCGGCTCAGATCGAAGCCGTAGTTCTTGGCCATGGTCGCGTTGTCGGACTGAAGCACGGCCAGCTTGGCCTCGAATTCCTTGGTGCGGGCCTCGCGCTCGGGGGTCGTCAGGGCGATCTGCGCCAGTTGTTGGACCTGCTGGGCCTCCTGGCGCTTCTGGTTGATGACTTGGACGTTCCGCTCGAAGTTGGCGAAGTCCTCCACGGCGGCGAAGTTGCGGACGAGGACGAAGCGCTTGCCTTCGACCTCGAGCACCTCGACCTGGGCGGACTTGGCGTCGGCCGGCTTGGCGTCGGCCGGCTTGGTCTCCTGGGCCAGCATGGTCGCGGCGCAGAGGAAGAGGAATGCGGACAGCTTCTTCATGGATTCAAAGGGACGGGAGGTTCGAAAATAACGAGAACTCCCTCCTGCTCTACAAAAAAATAAGCCCAGACCTTACTTTTGGGGCTTTTCCAAGGCTTTGCCCATCAGGCCGGCCAGGTCCACCTTCTCGATCTCCCGCTGCAGGGCTTCATCCGCCAAGGCGGCACGCACTTTGGGGTGGTCGATTACTTTATTTAAATCATTGTTATTCAATGCCTTACGTATATCAGCATCTTGCCAGGCTTGGTAGATTGTCGGGTGTGAGGCCAGTCCACGGATTTCGGGCATCGCCATGAGTCTCCGCCTCGCCGCGGGATCCGCCATCACCCGGCGAGAACGAGAAATCAGGACACGATGCCGGTCAGGGATGGGCGACCAGTCCCTGAGTTCCGAAGCCAAACCACTCTCTATCAGTTCTTTGCGGATCCTGACAGGCCAGGCCTCGCCCTCTGTCGGCCCCTGCAGGCATTCCTCGATGGAGGCCCATGAAAACAGGGTCATCACCAAAAGGAAGAAGTACATGATGCCAGTCCAGCAACCGACGAAAGCGCCTGCCACCGGACTTTCAGCCTCGTCCGAGCCCTCCGGCCTGCGTCCTAGCCACCAACAGGACGAATAGGTCACCAGCCCCGTGACGGCGCCGAGGATGCAGATTCCGGCCGCGCCCCTGAGCAGCCACGGAAAGTCTGAGCCCTCGAGCGCCGCGTGTCCGGCCTCCGGCCCGAAGGCCCAGCCCGCGGTGATGCCGGCGGTGAGTGCGGCCGGTCCGGCCAGCTGACGCAAGGGGCCGCGCCGGTAGCCTCGCCAGGCGCCCCGGATCATCAGGCCGAGTAGCAGGCCCAGGGCGACGGTGGCGGAGGCGGGGAAGGACGGTTCCATGGATCAGCGCTCTCCCAGCACCTTGAGGATGCGCCCTTCGCGCGCTTCGATGCTCTCCGTCAGCTTGAACTGCACCAGCGCGCGCCGCAGGTTGTGGCCCGGGTGCCGCACCTTGAAGTAGACGTCGCCGGCGAGGTGGTCGGCGAGGAAGCGGATCCCGAGCTCGAGCGGGATGAGATGCACGCAGTCAAAGAGACGGCGGTGGTCCTCCTCGCTGAGGAACTCACGCGCGTGCTTCAGATAGCCCCGGTAGATGGCGGTGAAGAGGTCGGTGTCGAAGATGACCGATGACAGGTCCTGGGCGTCCTCGCCGGCTGGGTTGCAGGCCGACCGCGTCGCGTCGCCGATGTCGTAGTGCACCAGCCCCGGCTGCACCGTGTCGAGGTCGACGATGCAGGTCCCGCGGCCGGTGGCCTCGTCGATCATCACGTTGCCCACCTTGGGGTCGCCGTGCGTCGTGCGCAGCCTGAGACGTCCGGCGTCCAGCGCGTCCTGCAGCACGCGGCAGCGGCCGCGGCGTTCCTCGACGAACCGCACCGCGCGGCGGGCCTCGGGCGAGGCTTCGAGACGTTCTTGGCCGGCCCTCGTGGCTAGGGCCTCGTCGAGCTTGGCGAGGTAGCCGGGCGTGACGTGGAAGCCGGGTAGGGCGTAGCGCAGGCGCGACGGCTCGAGGTCGCTCACCATCCGGTGGAAGTGCCCGAGCACGAAGCCCACCTCGTGGGCGTGTTCGGGATTTTTCACGCGCTCGTGGGCGTTGGCGCTCGCGATCTGGGAGATGGCCCGCCAGAGGTCCCCGTCGGCGTCGGTCACCCAGTCTTCACCGGCCTTCGTCTGGATGATCTTCGGCAGCTGCCAGATGCGGTCGGAGCGTTCGGCCTCGGCCTCGAGCCGCGCGTGGCAGTGGTCGGTCAGCACGCGCATGTTCTGCATGATGGCCTCCGGGTCGGGAAAGACCGACTTGCGCACGCGCTGCACGATGAAGCGCTGTTCTGAGAACGTCGTGCGGAAGATCGCCAGGTACGTGTCGTTGACGTTGCCCGAGCCGTAGGGCTCGACGGTGACCAGCCGGCCCTGGACGTCGAACTGCCTTGCGATGAGGGCTGCGCGCATGGGACGGCCCCAATCTGCCCCGCCGCGGCCGTCTGGCGAGGGCATTCGGCCTCCGCCAAGGCTTGCCTTCCCCGCCCGGACCGCCCAGCTTCATCCTTCCTTCGTGCCGCCACCTTAGCTCAGTTGGTAGAGCGTCTCATTCGTAATGAGAATGTCGCCGGTTCAAGTCCGGCAGGTGGCTCCAGCACGGGGGACTTTTCCGCACCGGCGGCTTGCGCCGCACGACCGACCTCCCTCCCTCCCAGCATGAGCCGAGCCAAGCATCCTCCCCGCAGCCGCAACCTCAGCCGTCGGTATGACCGGGCGTTCCGGGCCGACGACGCCTACCGCGCGACCCTGCCTGACATGCAGAACGCCGACGGCTCCCAGATCCAGGGAGCCAACGTGCCCATCCAGCACGTCGGCATCTCGGGGTTCCGTCTGCCGATGTCGGTGGTCTCTCGCGACGGACGCCCCGTGCTCCTGGAGTGCTCGGTCACTGGCACGGTGTCCCTCGGCGCCGACCGCAAGGGCATCAACATGTCCCGTATCATGCGCGTCTTCTACGAGTTCAAGCACCGCGTGATGTCCCATGAACTGCTCGAGGAGGTCCTGCTGCGTTACAAGAAGGAGCTCGGCTGCAGCCGTGCCCGCATCCTGGTCGAGTTCCGCTACCCGATCCTGCAGAAGTCCCTGCGCTCCGGACTCGAAGGCTGGCAGTACTACCGCGCGGTCCTCGAGGGCACGGTCGACGACCTCGACCGTCTCCGCCGCTACGTGCATTTCGACTTCGTGTACTCCTCGGCCTGCCCCTGTTCCGCGGAGCTCACCGAGCACGCCCGGGAGGAGCGTTCGGCCTACGGCATTCCCCATTCCCAGCGCTCCAAGTCCCGCATCGTCGCCGAGGTGGCTCCCGGACGCAGCCTGTTCGTCGAGGACATGAAGGACCTCGCCCTGGCCGCCCTCCAGACGGAGACGCAGGTCATGGTGAAGCGCGAGGACGAGCAGGCCTTCGCCGAGCTCAACGGCGCCTACTCCAAGTTCGTCGAAGACGCCGCCCGTCTCGTGTTCGAACGTTTCGACGCCGACCTGCGCGTCCGCGACTTCGTCGTCGCCTGCTCGCACCTGGAGTCGCTGCATTCCCACGACGCCGTTTCGGTCATCAACAAGGGCCTGCCCGGCGGGCTCTCGGCCGACTTCACGGGCTTCAGAGACCTGGTCTGCTGACTTCTCCGAGGCTTGCCCCGCCCCTCGCCGGGGGCATCCTCGGTCCCACGAGGGGGTAGCTCAGTTGGATCAGAGCAGCAGCCTTCTAAGCTGCGGGTCGCGGGTTCGAGTCCCGCCCTCCTCGCCACTTTCTCCTGGGCTTGCCCCCGCGGCCCTACTTCGGTTTGCTCGCCTCCATGCAAATCCACATCGCCCGCAAAGGCGCCCAGCTTGGCGTCTTCACCTCCGAGGAGGTCCGTGCCGGATTGGCGACCGGCCGTTTCATCACGACGGACCTCGCCTGGCGTGAAGGCATGTCCGCATGGGAGGCCCTGGGCGAGTGGCCGGACTTCGCGGGCGCCGTGCCGCCGCCTTCGCCGGGCTTCCCCTCCGCCGCAGCCGAGCGTCAGCCCACTCCGTCTTGGGAGCGCGGCCCCTCCTTCGGCAACTTCTGCGCGACCATCAAGGAGGTCGCCCTCGATCCGGTGCGCACGTTCGACGGAATGGGCCCCGGTGGCTTCAGCCGGCCCATCTCGTTCACCTACGCCTCGCTCTTCCCCGCCTGGCTTTGCGGCAGCGCCGTGTACGGGGGGTTCGTCCTCTTCTTGGCCAGCGTCGCCAACCATGACGGCGGGACGGCCCTGAACAATGACCCTCTCGGAAAGTTCCTGGCTGAGTTCGGGGCCGGCGCGGCCGCCGCCATCGTTTCCGGCGGCCTCGCGGTCGCGTTTCTGCTGGTGCCCCTCCTCAATTTCATCGGCGCCGCCGTGACCCACCTGCTTCTGCTGCCCTGGAATCCGCAGGGTGGATACGCCCAGACCTACCGCGCCCAGGCCTACGCCTACGGAGCGTTCATGCCCTTCGCCTTCATTCCTTGCGTGAATTACGTGGTCGGCCCCTGGCAGGTGGTCGCCGCGGTCATCGCGCATTCCCGCGTCCATCGCATCGTCTGGTGGAAGGTCGCGATCTCGCTCGTGCTCGTGCCATGCTGCTGCGCCTGCGGAATCTACGCCCTTCTCATCGCCGCCATCCTGCCGACCTCCCTCGGCTGAAATCTTCCCCATGCAGATTCACATCGCCCGCAAAGGCGCCCAGTTCGGCGTCTTCACCTCCGAGGAGGTCCGTGCCGGATTGGCGACCGGCCGTTTCATCACGACCGACCTCGCCTGGCGCGAGGGCATGGCCGAGTGGAAGGCCCTCGGCGAATGGCCGGAGTTCGCCGGCGCGGTCCCCGTCTCGCCTTCCTCGGCCGACGCCCCTTCCGTCACCTCCGCGCCTGCCGCCGTCGCCTCCGAGGTTCCCTGGGAGCAGAGCAAGTCGGTCGGATCTTTCTTTGCGACCGTGAGACAGGCGATCTTCAACCCCTCCGTCCTGTCGACCGGCCGCCTCGGCTTCGTCGACTGGCTGCTTTTCTGTTACGTGGCCCTGGCCTTCGCGGCGCCCTTCAATCT
>JBJTTY010000096.1:0-13779 GCA_046080425.1 Verrucomicrobiota bacterium | reverse complement strand
CGCCCGCCCAGGCCGCCCTGCGCGACCGCCTGCTCAACGTGCTGCTCGCGACCGACTTCGCCGCCCTCACCCGCGAGCAGAAGCTCGTGCACGCCCGCGTCGCCCAGCTCGCCCTGCATCGCGGCGGCGATCCTGACGCCGCCCTTGCGGCCAAGGTCTACGCGCAGTACGACGCCGCCTATCCCGACGCCTCCTTCGAGGTGAACTGGCTCCTCACCGAGACCCTTTCGCACCTCCAGTCCCCGAACCTCGCCGCCAAGGCCATGGCCCTCGTGGACAAGTACGGCAGCCAGGAGCCCGAGATGGAGCTCATGCGCAGCCTGCGCATGCTGAAGGCCGGATGGACCCCCGCCCTCCGCGAGGCCCAGCTCAACTGGTTCGTCAAGGCCGCGAGCTACCGCGGAGGCTCAAGCTTCACCAAGTTCGTGGAGTTCATCCGCAACGACTCCCTCGCGACCTTCAGCCCCGAGGAGAACGCCCGGCACGAGAAGCTCATCGTCGTGGCGAAGAACCCGCCCGTGAAGTCCGCCTACGAGAACGTCGGCGCCGTCTTCGCCGGACGCACCCCGAAGAACTGGACCCTCGAGGAGCTCAGCGCGGCCGCGGCCGGCGGACTCAAGGGACGCGACTTCGAGACCGGCCGTCGCATGTTCACGGCCGCCGCCTGCTACACCTGCCACCGCTTCGGCAACGCCGGCGGGATGAACGGGCCCGACCTCACAGGCGCGGGCGGACGCTACAGCCCGCACGACCTGCTCGACCAGGTCATCAACCCCAGCAAGGAGATCAACGAGCAGTTCGCCCCCGTCGTCGTGACCAAGGAAGACGGCACCACCGTGACCGGCGTAATCGTGAACCTCAACGGCGACACCGTGCAGATCAACACCGACCTCTCCGATCCCGACCAGCGCGTCGGCGTCGACCGCAAGCAGGTGAAGAGCATCGAGGTCTCCAAGGTCTCGCCCATGCCCCCGATGCTCCTGAGCATGCTCACCAAGGAGGAGATCCTGGACCTGCTCGCCTTCACCCTGAGCGGCGGCAACGCCGAAGGGTCCGCCTTCAAGAAGTGATCCGGCTGTGAAGCCCTCGAAGCTCATCCCGCCCCTGCTCGCCTACGCGGCAGCGTCCCTCTATCTCGTCGGAGGATTCATCGAATCCCTGCACCCGGACCGCATGGGCGTCTGGCGTCAGGTGCTCGGTCCCCTAGCCATCGACCTCGGCAGCGACCCCGCCCTGACCGGCAAGGTCATGCTGGGCTTGGACATGGGGCTTTTCGTACTCTTCATCCTCTACGTCGCGCGCCTCAAGCGGCTGGAGCAGGAAGCTGAGACGCACGGTAGGGTCACGCAGGACCAAGGCTGAGCCCGGGCGGAAAGCCGGCGTCCTCAGAGCGAAGGCCCGAGGTCAGCGATCCTGACCTTACGCATCCGTCCCAAGTGCGACTTGTCGGCAGCGCGGCCATTGGAGCCGATGAGCAGTGAACCCTCCGGACCTTCCTCGACGCCCAGGGAGGCGTCGAAATGCCACCGGCCCGTGATTCGGAAATCGGTATCCGCACGCAGCAGCACCTTCGGTTCGCCGTAGCAGCCGAACCACCACGAGCCGTGGGCCCAGGCGACCGTCTGGATGCCCATCAGCGTATTCCCCGAGGCGAGCACGTGACGTCGCACGAAGCGGAGCTCGGCGTCATACTCGTAGACGTAGTTCTCAGGCACGTCGGGAGGCAGTCCGCCCACCACGAAGAACCTGCCGTCACGATGGGCGATGCCGCCCGCCCCATGGACGACCTCGGGCGCCGGATGCCGTGACAGCGGACGCAGCGTGGCGGCATCATGGACATGGATCCAGTTGTCGGCCATGCCCGCGGGCCGGTTGAACTGGCCGAGATTGACCGCGACGTAGACCTTGCCGCCGACTTGGCAGAGATCCCCCTGATGGAAGGGCGCCGGCGTGCTTGCGAGCAGGCGGCCCGAAAGGTCGGTCCGCACCAGCGCGTCCGTCCAGCTCCAGTAAACCGATGCGCCGTCCGTGCACAGACCTTGGAGATGACGGGGATAGGACCCTTCGCAGACCACCTCCGACCCCTTATTTGCGACGCACCCGGACAGGAGTGCGGAAACGAGCAGCAGGGCGGACCGCGGCATGGGATCGAGCGTGGCCCGTCAGCCCCGCCCTCGCAAATGTTTAGCAATCATCGGTTGCCCCCGGACGCCGACTTTCCTAGCAAGTCATCACCCCATGAAGAAGTTCGTCGCCCTCCTGGCCGTCGCGCTCTGCGTCGCCGTCTCCGCCCAGACCAAGAAGTCCGCCATGAAGACCGGAGCACATCCGCCCGTCATCGAAGGCGCCAAGGTCGAGACCTACCGCAAGGTCGGCGGGACCGAGCTCAAACTTTGGATCTTCGATTCCCGACAGAAGATGACGGAGAAGCCACTGCCGGCCATCGTGTTCTTCTTCGGCGGCGGCTGGACCGGAGGCTCGCCGACCCAGTTCGAGGACCAGAGCCGTCATCTCGCCGCGCGTGGCATGGTCGCCATCGTCGCCGACTACCGCGTCAAGTCGCGTCAGGACGCGAAGCCAGCAGACTGCGTGTCCGACGCCAAGGCCTGCGTCCGCTGGGTCCGAGCGAACGCCGCGCGACTCGGCATCGATCCCTCGCGCATCGCCGCCGGGGGCGGCTCGGCCGGCGGACATCTGGCCGCCGCGACCGCCACCCTGCCCGGCCTGGACACCGCCGACGACGACAAGAAAGTCTCGTGCGTCCCGGACGCCCTCGTGCTCTTCAACCCGGGCACCGTCATGGCGCCCTTCCCCGGCCTCGACCTCAAGGGCTTCGGCGCCGGCCTCGACAAAGAGCGCTTCGGCTGCGAGCCCACCGAGATCTCGCCCGTCCATCACGTCCGCAAAGGTGCGCCTCCCACCGTCATCTTCCACGGCAAGGCCGACACCACCGTGCCCTACGCCACCGTGGAGAAGTTCGCCGAAGTCATGAAGTCCGTCGGCAGCCGCTGCGACCTTATCGGCTACGAGGGCCAGCCCCACGGCTTCTTCAACAAGGCCAAGTATGACGAGACCCTGGCGGCCGCGGACGAGTTCCTGACCTCCCTCGGCTACATCGCTCCCAAGTCCCGCTGAGATGCGCCTCTTCGCCGCCCTCCTCGTCCTGCTGACCGCCGTCGGCCTGACCGCCCGGCAGCCCAACGTCATCGTGCTGCTGGCCGATGACGCCGGCTGGGGCGACTACTCCCACAACGGCAACCGTCAGCTCTCCACCCCGAACATCGACTCCCTGGCCAGGGACGGCGCGCGCTTCGACCGCTTCTTCGTGCAGCCCGTGTGTTCGCCCACCCGCGCCGAGTTCCTCACCGGACGCTGGCACCGTCGGCTCGGCGTCTACGGGGTGTCCACCGGCCAGGAGCGCCTCAACCCCGAGGAGAAGACCGTGGCGGACGCCCTCAAGGCCGCCGGATACGTCACCGGCATCTTCGGCAAGTGGCACAACGGCAGCCAGTGGCCGTACCATCCGCTCGCGCGCGGCTTCGACACCTTCACCGGATACACCTCCGGCCACTGGGGCGAATACTTCGACGCCCCCCTGGAGCGCAACGGCGTGATGGAGAAGTCGAAGGGCTTCATCGTGGACGTCCTCACCGACCGCGCCCTGCAGTTCATCGACCGCAACAAGGACCGCCCCTTCCTGTGCTACGTCCCCTTCACCACCCCGCACTCACCTTGGTCCGTGCCGGCGAAGCACTGGGACAAGTTCAAGGACTTCCCCCTCTCCCAGCGGGCGACCAACGCCGCGGCCGAGGTCGAACCGGAGACCCGCTGCGTCCTGGCCATGATGGAGAACCTCGATGGCAACGTTGGACGGATCCTGACGAAGCTCCGCACGCTCGACCTCGAGCGCGACACCATCGTCCTGTATTTTTCGGACAACGGCCCGAACGGCCATCGCTGGACCGGAGGCATGAAGGGCGTCAAGGGGACCACCGACGAAGGCGGCGTGCGCTCGCCGCTGCTCGTGCGCTGGCCCGGCCGCATCGAGGCCGGCGCGCAGATCGACCGGATCGCCGGCGCCATCGACCTCTGCCCGACCATCCTCGCCCTCACCGGGGCCAAGCGAGCCGGTGACCGCCCCTTCGACGGACGAGACCTCTCGCCCCTGCTGCTCCGCGGCAAGGATGCCGATTGGGCGCCACGGCTCATTTTCAACACCTGGGCCGACCGTGTCAGCGTGCGCTCGCAGACCCACCGCCTTGACGCCGAAGGCAACCTTTTCGACATGGTCGCCGACCCCGGCCAGACGAAGCCCGTGCAGGACGCCCAGCCGACCGTAGTCGCCGAGCTCCGCGCGGCGGGGGAATCCTGGCGCAAGGACGTCGGGATGGCCTCGGCTCAACCCAAGGGCAAAGGCAAGGCCAAGGGCGGCCCGGGCAATGCGGTGGACCAGAGGCCGATCCAGGTGGGCTACCGGGAATTTCCCGTCACCATGCTGCCCGCCCGGGACGGAACCCCGAAGGGCGGACTTGAGCGCAGCTCGCGCGCCCCGAACTCCTCCTATTTCGTGAAGTGGACCACCAAGGAAGCGCATCCCTCCTGGAACGTCGAAGTCGTGAACGCAGGCCGCTACGAAGTGTGGGTCGATTACGCCTGCCCGCCGGAGGACGCCGGCTCGACGGTCGAGGTGCGCCTCGGGAGCTCCGCCTTGCGCGCCAAGATCACCGAAGGCTGGTATCCGCCGTTGCTGGAGCAGGACGTCTTCCCCCGCAAGAACGGCGAGTCCGTCATGCGTGAGTTCAAGTCCGTCCGCCTCGGCGACATCGACCTCTCCACCGGACCCGCCGAACTAACCGTCAAAGCCGTGGAGATGCCGGGCAAGACCGTGATGGAACTCCGTCGCATCACCCTCGTCCTCAAATGAGAGGACTTGCGCTCTTCCTGCTCTGCGCCGCGCTGCGGGCCGAGGACCCGAAGATCGGGCTCAGCGTCGTCTCCGAGGGCTTTGACGGCGTCACGTGCTGGGTTCACGCCCGGCCGGGCTTCCTGCACGGAACGGAACGGGCGGCGGTCATCACCCTGCAGAAACTGACCCTCAAGGGCAGCGACCTCTTCGGCCCCATCGCCGAGTTTCGCTCCGACGACCGGGGCGGGACGTGGTCCGCGCCGACCGTCCACGAGAGGACGCTCGGGCACCGCACGGAGGGCGACGTCACCATCACCCCCTGTGATTTCTGGCCGAAGTGGCACGCCAAGACCGGCAAGCTGCTGGGGACCGGACACGATGCGCGGTACAAGGACGGCAAGGTCATGCCCAACCGCCCGAGGTTCACCGTCTACTCCGTCTACGACGCCACCAGCCGGAGCTGGAGCCGTTACGACACCCTCGAGATGCCCGACCCCGTCCGCTTCCACAGCTCCGGCGCGGGCTGCACGCAGCGGGTCGACCTGCCCGACGGTGACATGCTGCTGCCGGTCTACTTCGCCCCGCAGGGCGAGAAGGAATACCGCGTGTGCGTCGTACGCTGCGCCTTCGACGGCCGCCGGCTCACCGTCCGCAAGCTGGGCTCCGAGATCCGCATCCCGGGCGCCCGCGGGGCCGGCGAACCGTCACTCGCCGTCGTCGGCGGAAAATACTACCTGACCATCAGGCATGACCTCGCCGCCTACGTGGCCGTGAGCGACGACGGACTGGATTTCTCCCCACCGAGAAAATGGACCTTCGACGACGGGTCCGACCTCGGCAGCTACAACACCCAGGCCCATTGGGTGACCCACCTTGACCGCCTCTTCCTCGTCTACACCCGACGCGGGGCGAACAACGACCACATCCCACGCCATCGGGCTCCGCTCTTCATGGGTGAAGTCGACCGCGGGACCCTGAGCGTGAAGCGCTCCACCGAGCGCGTGCTGGTGCCGGAACGTGGCGCGCGCCTGGGCAATTTCGGCGTGGGCGAGGCGGGTCCGACTGAGACCTGGGTGACGGTGACCGAATGGATGCAGACCCTGCCGCCGAATCCTTACGACCACACCAAGTGCACCGCGCGGGGTTCGAACAACGCGGTGTTCATCGCCAGGCTCACCTGGGACGAACCCGACCCGAACTGGATCAACCGGTGAGACTGACCGCGGCCCACCTCCTGCTCGCCAGCTGCCTCATCGGCGCGGACGGACCGTTCGCCGGCAATGAGAAGGTGCTGGAGACGGCCAAGACCTTCAAGGGACGCGGCGTGCAGGCCGATGACACCCCGCCCTCATCCCCGCAGGACTCCCTCGGACGCTTCACGCTTCGTCCTGGCCTGGCCGTGGACCTCATGGCGCACGAGCCGTCGCTGGCCCAGCCCATCCATGGCAGCTGGGACTCCCAGGGCCGACTCTGGCTCGTCCAGTTCCGCCAATACCCCTTCCCGGCCGGCCTGAAGGTCGTCGCCTACGACCAGCACCTGCGCGCCCAGTTCGACAAGGTGCCCGCTCCTCCGCCTCTGGGCGAAAAGGGCGCGGACATCATCAGCGTGCTCGAGGACACCGACGGAGACGGGGCTTTCGACCGGCAGACCGACGCCCTCAAGGGCCTGAACATCGTCACGGCCGCCGTGGCCGGCGCCGGAAGGCTGTGGGTGCTCAACCCGCCCTACTTGCTCAGCTACGCGATGAAGGACGGCCTGCCCTCGGGCGACCCGCGCGTGGAGCTTTCGGGCTTCGGCCTCGAGGACACCCACAGCACCGCGACCAATCTGCAATGGAATGTCGACGGCTGGCTTTACGGCGTCAACGGCAGCACCACCACGGGCGAGGTCGGCGTGCCGGGCGGGGTGCGCACGAAATGGAGCGGCCAGTGCGTCTGGCGCTTCCATCCGGCGCGCCGCAAGTTCGAGATCTACGCCGAGGGCGGCGGCAACACCTACAGCCTGGACATTGACTCCAAGGGCCGCGTGTTCACGGGCACCAACTACGGAGCCACGCGGGGCATGCACTACGAACTGGGGTCGTATGGCGTGAAGAACTGGGGCAAGCACGGCCCGCTGACCAACCGCTTCGCCTACGGATGGTTTGAGCACATGCGCAGCGAAGGAGAAGAACGGCGCTTCCCGCAGGCCTTCGCCATCTACGAAGGCGGACTGCTGGGCGCGGATTACGAGGGCAAGGTCATCGCGCCCAACTCCCTCGCCAACAAATCCTACCTCAGCCGGCTGATCCCCGTCGGCTCGACCTTCCGTACGGTCGACGAGCAGGATCTCGTCGTCAGCCCCGACCGATGGTTCCGACCGGTGTGGACCGCCGTCGGGCCCGATGGCGGCGTCTACATGGCGGACTGGTATGACACGCGTCTGAGCCATGTGAACCCCGTCGATGACTGGGACAAGGCGCGCGGACGGCTCTATCGCTTCCGACCCGCGGGCAAGGCACCCGGCCTGAAGCCGTTCAATCTTTCCTCCGCTGGCATGGAGCGTCTCCTGGAGCTCCTTGATCACCCCAACGAATGGTTCCGCAAGCAGGCCGTGCTCGAGATCGGCTGGCGCGGCCTCAAGGACGCCGTGCCGGAACTCAGGCGCAGGCTCGCAGGCCCCCGGGCCCTGGAGGCCCTGTGGGCGCTGGACCTGCTGGAGTCAGCCGGCGATCCGCCGGTCATCCATGCCGACCCCTACGTGCGTCGCTGGGCCTGGAAGATGATCGCCGAGCGCGGGGCCAAGCCCTCGACCGAGGCCGTCGCTGCGGCCGCCACCGAAACCCATCCCGAGGTCGGCATGCAGATCCTGGCCGCCGCCAAGCGCCTGCGCGTCGACGGACTGGAGCTCCTGCCCGCGGCCCTTTCGACGACGGACGAATCCGGACGCATCCCGCTGATGGCCTGGTGGGCGATGGAGTCCGCCCTCGATGAAGAGCCGGGGCGCGGGCGCGTACACGTCATGCTGCGTGACGCACGCTTTACCGGCAGCGCGCTTTTCCGCGACCACCTCGCCGCCCGTCTCGGCCGACGCCTGGCCACCGGAGCGGGGACCGCCAACCTCGCCGCCCTGGATTGCATGGCGGCCGATTGCGCCGACAAGGTCGCCGTCGGACGGCTGATCGAGGGGGCGCTCTCCGCCTTTGATTCAGGAGAACTGCCCGAGATGCCCGCCAGACTCGCCGCCGCCGTGCGCGGGCGCCTGGAGGCCTCCGGTGCGGCCCCCTTCTCCTTGGCTGACCTGCGCAGAGGGGATGCCAAGACCCTGGCGGCGGCCGTGGCGGCGATCAGCGACAAGAAACTGCCCGTCATCCAGAGGACCCGGGCGGCCGACGCCCTTTCGCGGGCCGGCCGCGCGGAGGCGCTGCCGTCCCTGCTCAAGATCCTCGGCGAGACAGCGACGAGTCCCGGCAAGCGCGCCTTCACCCAGGCGGCCGTGAGGTTCGACGATCCGCGCGTCCCTGAGACCATCCTGGGCAATTATGAACGCTGCTTCGCGGCCGACCTCGCCCTGCGGGAGGAGACCTTGCGCGCCCTGGCGGCCAGACGGCATTGGGCCCTGCGCCTCGTCGAAGCCGTCGATGCCGGCAAAGTCATGGCCGCCCACGTCTCTGCCGACAACGCCCGCCTGATCGCAGGACACGCCGAGCCGAGCCTGACGCAGGCCGTCGACCGACTCTGGAAGCACCTGCTTACCACCGGCGTCACGCCCGAGAAGGATCGCGAGGTCGCCCGCCTTCGCGACGTGGCGAAGTCCGGCGATGGCGACGCCGCGAAAGGACGTGCCATCTTCACCGCCCGTTGCGGAGCCTGTCACGCCCTCAAGGGCGAGGGCGGCGCCGTCGGGCCCGACCTCACCGGCTACGAGCGCGCCAACCTCGACTTCTGGGTCATGAACCTCGTCTACCCCAGCCTCGAGATACGCGAGGGCTACGGCACCTATGTCGCCAAGATGATGGATGGCACCGTGGCGGCCGGCATCCTTGAACGCAGGGATGGCGGCGTGATCGTGCTCCGTGACCTCGCCGGCGTGAGGACCAGCCTGCGCGAGGACGCCGTGGACAGACTCGCGGCCAGCCCCGTCTCCGTGATGCCCGAAGGCCTGCTGGCGGGCCTTTCCGACCAAGACATCCGAGACCTGCTGGCGCATCTGATGCGGTGACGCCCGCCTTGACGCGACCCGCCGACGTCCCAACTTCGGAGGCGTGAAGGCGTTCATCCTCGTCATGCTGGGACTCAGGCTCCTGCTCCTCACCGGGGCCGTGGGCATGTGCGTTTACGGACTCTTCGCCACCGGTGATAATCCCGTGCCTTGGACCTGGCGGGCGGGCTACGCCCTGGGCCTCGGACTCAGCGCCTTCCTCTGGATCAACGTCTGGAAGGCCACCGTGAAGACCTGGCGGGAGTGAGTCCGCTTTAAGAGGGATTCTGACGACCTCGGGCGGGGACAACTAGGGCTGGCAGTCCCGGTCCGCACGACTATGGGTCGATGCCTGCAATCCCCATGAAGTTCCCCGCCCTGCTGCTCGCCGCCCTCGTAGCCGCGACTCCCGCCTTCGCCCAGGAGAAAGCCGCCCCGAAGAAGAAGGTCGACAAGACCAGCGCCGACTGGTGGCCCGACAACAGCAAGGGCTCACCCACCCCGCACGCCCCGGCTGAGAACCCGCCCGAGGCGAAGATGCAGCGCTCCCAGCGCGGCCAGGCGCCCGGCAAGGGCGAGACGATCGCCTTCATCGGCAACGGCTTCGCCGAGCGCGAGACTTACTACGGACGCATCGAGACCGAGCTCCAGCTCCGCTTCCCCGACCGAGGCTTCATCGTGCGCAACCTCGGACGTTCGGGCGACACCCCCGCCTTCCGCCCCCATCCCGCGCGCGCCAGCCAGTGGGCCTTCCCGGGTGCTGAGAAGTTCCACCCCGAATACGCCCAGCACAACGGCAAGGGCTTCTTCTCCACGCCCGACCAGTGGCTCTTCCATGTGAAGGCCGGCACCATCGTCGCCTTCTTCGGATACAACGAGTCTTTTGACGGACTCGGCAGGGTCGAAAACTACGAGGCCGAGCTCGACGCCTTCGTCGCCCACTCGCTCACGCGCGCCTACGACGGCGAGCGCGCCCCGCGCCTGGCCCTCGCCTCGCCCTTCGCCTTCGAGGACCTCTCCAAGAAGCGCGACCTGCCCGACGGCAAGAAGGAGAACGAGCGCCTCGCCGCCTACTCCCAGGCCATGGGCCGCGTCGCCCAGAAGCACGGCCTGACCTTCATCGACCTCTTCAGCGCCTCCCGCGACGCCTACGCCGCCAAGGCCGAAGGCGCCCCGGACTACACCATCAACGGCTTCGCGCCCACCGACCACGGCTACCGCTTCGCCGCCAAGATCTTGGCCGACGCGCTCTACGGCGTCTCCGTCCGCAAGTCGAAGGCCGATGAGGCCCTGGTCAACGCCGCCGTGAAGCAGAAGGATCACTGGTGGAATTCCGACTACGCCATCGTCAACGGCGTCCATACCCACGGCCAGCGCTACAATCCCTTCGGCCCGCAGAACTACCCCGACGAAGTCCGCAAGATCCGCGAGATGACCGCCCTCCGTGACACGCTCATCCAGGACGTCGCCGCCGGACGCCGCACCGACCTGACCGTCGACGACTCGAAGACGCACCCTCTGCCGCCGGTTCCGACCAACTACAAGCCGAGCGACAAGAACGGCGACCCCGCCAAGTTCCTCTCCGGCGAGGAGGCCATCGCCAAGATGAAGCTCCTGCCCGGCTTCAAGGTGAACCTCTTCGCGGACGAGTCGATGTTCCCCGACCTCAAGAAGCCCGTGCAGATGTCCTTCGACGCCAAGGGCCGCCTCTGGGTCGCCACCACGCCGACTTACCCGCACCATCGCCCCGGCGACCCCGCGCCCGACGACAAGCTCCTCATCCTCGAGGACACCGACGGCGACGGACGCGCCGACAAGCGCAGCGTCTTCGCCGACGGCCTGCACCTGCCCATCGGCTTCGAAATCGCGCCCGAAGGCGTGTACCTCTCCCAGGAGCCCAACCTCGCCCTGCTCATCGACGACGACAAGGACGGCAAGGCCGACCGCAAGGAGCTGATCCTGCACGGCTTCGACTCCCACGACACGCACCACGCCATCTCGGCCTACTGCGCCGACGCCTCCGGCGCGTTCCACCTGCTCGAAGGACGGTTCCTGCACAGCCAGGTGGAGACCCCCTACGGTCCGCGGCGCTGCAACGACGGCGGCGCCTGGCGCTTCGACCCCAAGTCCTTCCGCCTCGAGCGCTATCAGACCGACGTCTCCAACCCCTGGGGCTTCTCGTTCAACCGCTGGGAGCAGCCGCACCTCTCCGACGCCTCGCCCGGTGAGAACTGGTGGGCCCTGCCGCTCTCGGCCAAGATGCCGTACGGCATCGAGATCCCCAAGATCGAGCAGTTCGTCCCCAAGCGGTCCCGTCCGAGCTCCGGCGCGGAATTCGTCTCCTCCCGCCATTTCCCCGAGGAATACCAGGGCGACTTCATGACGTGCAACACGATCGGCTTCCTCGGCATCAGCCTGGGCACGCCGAGCGACAACGGAGCCGGCTACATCGGCAAGGCGCACGGCGACCTCATCGTGTCCGAGGACGGCAACTTCCGCCCCGTCGATCTCGAGTTCGCGCCCGACGGCTCGCTCTACTTCCTGGACTGGCAGAACCCGCTCATCGGGCACATGCAGCACAACGCGCGCGACCCCAACCGCGACCGCGAGAAGGGCCGCATCTACCGCATCACCTACCCCACCCGCCCGCTCCTCAAGCCCGCCAAGGTCGACGGCGCCTCGGTCGCCGAGCTGCTGGAGAACCTGAAGGAGCCCGAATACCGCACCCGCTACCGCACCCGCCGCGAACTCCGCGGCCGTCCCGCCTCCGAAGTGCTGCCCGCCGTCAAGGCTTGGGTGGACCGGCTCGACCCCGCGGATCCTGAGTTCGAGCACCATCTTTGCGAGGCGATGTGGGCCACCTGGGCGCAGAGCGCCCCTGACGAGGCCCTGATCCGCCGTCTCCTTTCGGCCAAGCGACCCGAGGCGCGCGCCGCGGCGGCCGACGTCGTGCGGCATTCCTTCTGGAAGCTGCCCGCGCAGGTCGAACTGCTCATGCAGGCCGCGCGCGACGAGCATCCGCGCGTGCGTCTGACCGCCCTCGTGGCGGCCTCATGGCTGGACAACGCCGACGGCGCCCGCATCGCCCTGGAGACCTTCCGCAAGCCCATCGACCGCTGGGCCGGACCGGTCACCCACTACGTCATGACGTACACGCTGTCGGACGACGTGAAGTCGCTGCTCGCGGGCGGACTCAAGCTGGACGACAACCCGGCGGCCGTCGAATACCTCGCCGGCAAGAGCGCGATCAGCAAGCCGATCGCGGAAGAAGGCGGCACCGTGCGCCCCTCGCGCAAACTCACCGCCGACGAGCAGAAGATCTTCGACCTCGGCAAGTCCGTCTACTTCCGCGACGCCCACTGCGCCACCTGCCACCAGGCGGACGGCAAGGGACTGCCCAACGTCTACCCGCCCCTGTCCCGCAGCGACTGGCTGGAGAACGACGAGCGCGTCATCAAGATCGTGCTCAAGGGCCTCTGGGGTCCGATCAAGGTCTCAGGCAAGGACTTCGACCCCACCAAGGGCGTGCCGCCCATGATGGGCTTCGCCGGCCTGCTCAATGACCAGGAAGTGGCGGCGGTCATCACCTTCAGCCGCCTCGCCTTCGGCAACAACGGCAAGCCCGTGACCGCCGACCAAGTGGCCAAGGTGCGCGAGGCCACCAAGGACCGCGTGAACTTCTACATGACCGACGAGATCCTCAAGGAGCATCCCCTGAAGCCCGCGGGACAGGGCAAGGGCGGCAAGAAGAAGTGAGCTGAAGCGGTCCTGCAGTCCGTTTTCTCAGGGGCCGGCGTCATCGACGCCGGCCCCTGCTCCTTCTTGGATTGTAAGCGACCCGCCCGCACCGATAGTTGCCGCCATGCGCAACCTGTCCGCCGCACTCCTCTGCTTCGCCGCCCTGCCCGCGGCCGCCTTCGACTTCAAGGGCGTGCCGCCCGAAGCCTCGCTGGTCTTCGCCACCGAGTCCACGGCCGGACTGGCCATCTCGAACTCACCGGGCATGCAGGCCCTGAAGGCCCGCATGCAGAAATCGCAGGCCGCCGAGATCGGCGGCTTCGACGTCGAGAAGGCAGTCAAGGAGGCGACTGGCCTCGACCTGTCCTCTCCTGACATCTCCTTCGCCGGCGGACTTCTCGGGGGCTTCTCCGACGAGCCGGACTTCGTGCTCATCGTCCGCGGCGCCTACGATCAAGCTCGCCTGGCCTCCTACTGCGCCAGCAAAGGCGTCAAGAGCGTCCAAGCCGGCACGGTCAAAGGATGGGATCTTCCCGGCCTCGTGAACTCCTTCGGACCTGGCTCCCCTGAGCCGGTCGCTCCCGACTCACCCGCCCTCTTCGCCTATGACTCCGGGACCCTCGTCATGACGAAGCCCGTCAATGTGGCGAAGGTCTTCGCGGCCCTAAAGGGTACGGGGCGCTCCTTCACGCCGGGCCCCGAGAGCGCCGGCGCCTCCTCGCAGGTCGGCAAGGGCTACTTCTTCATGGCTGCCAACAGCTCCCTGATGCCCCCGACTCCCGATGACGACAGCGGTTTCAAGGGCATGCACGCAGCGATGGGGGAAAAGGGCGACGCGCAGGTCATGAAGTTCGAGGTGCTCTTCGCCAGCCCGGAGAAAGCCGCGCCCTTCGCCATGCAGGCGCAGGGCATGGTGGCCATGATGCCCCTCATGATGGCCGGCGATCCCACCGCG
>JBJTTY010000095.1:0-6032 GCA_046080425.1 Verrucomicrobiota bacterium | reverse complement strand
TCCCCGGGCAGGAGCACGTAGGTCTCGAAGACCGCCTGTCCGGCCGCGTTGAGCTGGACCTGCAGCTCGTCGATGTAGTCGTGCAGTCCCCGGGACATGACTTCGGCCGGGCCGGAGAAGCTGAGCCGGGCGAGCAGGGCGCCCGTGATCTTCTCGCAGGCGTTGGAATAGCGGCCCGTTGCCGTGCCGGAGATGTCGTGCAGCACTTGGTCGGCCCGGCGCAGGCAGTGGCGCACTGACCGTGGAAATTCATTCGAGAACACCAGCAGGTCCACGACGTTGGCCACGGCGATCTCACCGCCGTAAAGACGTCGGTAGCTCGCATGGGCGGAACAGGCGCGGAGAATCGCCCCCCAGCGCAACGAGGCCCGGGCGTCGTCGGGGTCATCGCCGAAACGGATGTCCAGGAATCGGCTCGTCATGTCGGCCCGCTCGAGCAGTCGTCCCAGCCGGAGGAAGTTCCAGCCCTCGTCGCGGGCCAGGGTGGCCTCCGTGATGCCGTCAAACATCATGGAGGAGCCAATCACCCGCTCGTAGAAGGCATGCGGGGACCGGGTGAGGAGGTCGACCCCCTCCTGGGAGCCCACGAGCATGTGGAGGGCGTTGAGTTCCGACCACATCTCATCCGAGATCTTGTCGCGCACCGAGCGGGCGTTCTCCCGCGCCTGCCGGACGCAGGAAAGTATGGAGTCAGGATTGCGCGAGTCGAGGGTCAGGAAGCGTGCGGCGTCGCCCCTTCCTGGAGAAGGGTGCAGGGCGCGGAACGACGCCTCCATCGCGGTCGCGCGCAGGACCGGCGTCCAGTATTCCTCCTGGGCTGGCCCGCTGCCCAAGGTCTCATCATCGAGGAGCATCTCCTCGCTCACGCGGACGAGACGGGCGAGGTTCTCCGCGCGTTCGATCTGCCGGGACATCCAATACTGGTGGTCCGCGACGCGCGAGAGCAGGGTGGGGGGCGCGTTCATGCGGCCAGCACCCAGGTGTCCTTGCTGCCGCCGCCCTGGGAAGAGTTCACGACCAGTGAGCCCTTGCGCAGGGCGACGCGGGTGAGACCGCCCGGCATGACCTTGACGCTGTCTCCCCAGAGCACGAAGGGTCGCAGGTCCACGTGGCGTCCCTCCAGTCCGCCATCCACGAGGGTGGGGTGCTGGGAGAATCGCACCACCGGCTGCGCGATGTATCCCCGGGGGTTGGCGATGATCCTGTTCCTGAACTCCTCGATCTGCGCTTTGGTGGCCGCGGGCCCGATGAGCATCCCGTAGCCGCCGCTTTCATCGGCCGCCTTGACCACCAGTTCCGGCAGCCGGTCCAGGATCAGCTTCCGGTCGTCGTCCCTCCAGGCCAGGTGGGTGGGCACTTGGTCGAGCAGGGGTTCCTGGCAGAGGTAATACCGGATCATGTCCGGCACGTAGGCGTAGGTCACCTTGTCGTCGGCCACGCCCGTGCCGATAGCGTTCGCGAGCGCCACGTTGCCCCGTCTGACCGCGTCCACCAGCCCCGGCACGCCCAGCACCGAGTCCTTGCGGAACACCTGGGGGTCCAGGAAATCGTCGTCGATGCGGCGGTAGATGACGTCGACCTGACGCAGGCCGCGGGTCGTGCGCATGTAGACAAAGCCGTCCAGCGCGATCAGGTCGCGCCCCTCCACGATCTCGATGCTCATCTGCCGGGCCAGGAAGGAGTGCTCGAAATAGGCGCTGTTGTGCACGCCGGGAGTCAGCAGCACCACGTTGGGGTCGGGGTTGCCGCGCGGCGCCACGTTGCGGAGGGTCGCCAGCAGGTCCGCCGGATAGGTGTCCACCGGCCGTACGGCCCCTGCGCCGAAGAGTCCGGGGAAGACGCGCTTCATGGCCGAGCGATTCTCCAGCACGTAGGAGACTCCGGAGGGGCAGCGGCCGTTGTCCTCCAGCACCAGATACCTCCCGTCCCGGTCTCGGATGAGGTCGGTGCCGCAGACGTGCACGTAGGCGTCCTTGGGCACCGAGGCGCCCACGAACTCAGGCCGGAAATGCCGGGCTCCGAGGATGACCTCCTTGGGGATGATGCCGTCCTTGATGATCTTCTGGGCGTGATAGACGTCGTAGAGGAAAAGATTGAGCGCGGTGATGCGCTGGATGAGACCCGCCTCGATGCGTTCCCATTCCGCGGCCGGAATCACCCTCGGGAAGGGGTCGAACGGGAAGACGCGTTCCGTCCCCCTTTCATCCCCGTAGACTGTGAAAGTAACACCCTGCTTCATGAACAGCAGCTCCAGGCTCCGGAGTTTCTGGCCCAATTCCTCCGGGTTGAGTCCGCGCAGCCTTTCGGCCAGGCCACGGTAGTAAGGTCTCACCGCCCCTTGGGAGTCCACCAACTCGTCAAATAGGTCGGCTGGTCGGTAATCATCGAGGAGCATGCCCTTTTTCAAGCAGGGCGCCTGCCATGCTCCGGGATGTGGGCTCCGTGCTTGAAAACGGCCTCGGCCAAGACTGAACTTGGTCAGAGTCCGATGGAAACGCTCACAGGCCCTTGCGGTCGGCCGGCCCGTCTTCGCGGAATCCCTTGGAACGGAAGAATTCCCTGAGCACTTCGGACCTCGCTTCGGCCATGCGGTTGCGCTGCACATCCTCCAAAGAAAGCAGTTTCTGCCGTTCGGTCATCACGCGGCGCAGCCGCATCAGGGCCGACTGCTGCAGTTGTCGCACCCGTTCGCGGGTGAGCTTGAAGGCGGCCCCCACCTCCTCGAGCGTGAGGGGGCTCTCGCCGTCCAGGCCGAAGCGCCGCACGAGCACCTCCCTTTCGCGTGCGTCGAGGTGGGACAGCAGGTCCTGCAATTCTCCGAAGTCCGACTTCCCGCGGAGACTCTCGAAGGGCGTGCGTTCGCTCTCGTCCTTCACCAGGTCGCCGAGGGTGGCGTCGCCTTCCTCGCCCACGGGCTGGTCCAGAGAGGCCGCGCGGTTGGCCACCGCCTTCATGTGCACGACCTTGGAGAGCGGGATCTGCATCGCCTCCGCGATATCCTCGTTGTGCGGCTCCCGGCCGATCTCGGCGGCCAGCTGCGCGGTGACGCGGCGCATCTGGGAGATGCGGTCCACCATGTGCACCGGCAGACGGATCGTCTTGCCGCTGGTGGCGAGCGCGCGCTTGATCGCCTGCTTGATCCACCACGCCGCGTAGGTGCTGAGCTTGCCGCCCTTGTCGGGATCGAAGCGTTCGACGGCCTTGATCAGTCCGAAGTTCCCCTCGCTGATCAGGTCCATCAGGGGCAGCCCGAAGCCGTCATAGTCCTTGGCGATGCGCACGACCAGCCGGAGGTTGGACTGGATCATCCTCTGGCGGGCCGGCTCGTCGCCCTTGAGCACCTTGCGCGCCAAGGCGGTCTCCTCCTCGAGGGTGAGTAGGGGAGTCTTGCCGATCTGGTCGAGGTAGGTCCGCAGCGGGGAGCGTTCCTCGGGATGCAGCTGGTCGAAGGGCAGGCCGGGCTCCGTGACGTCCTCCTCGGGCGTGGCGGGCGTCGGCGCGGGAGGCACCGGAACCGGTGGCTGATTCTTGGCCTTCCTGGAGGGTCGCTTGGTCAAGTTCAGGCCCTGAGTTTGGAGGCGAGGCCCAGGGCGCGGAGCACGCCCTTGGACTTGTTGACCGTCTCCTCGTATTCGGAAGCGGGCACGGAATCGGCGACGATGCCGGCGCCGGCCTGAACGCTGGCCACGCCGTCCCTTAGGGAGGCGGTGCGGATGACGATGCAGGAGTCGTGGCCGCCATCGAAGCCGAAGTAGCCCACGGCGCCGCCGTAGGCGCCGCGGCGTTCGCGTTCGAGTTCGGAGATGACCTGCATCGCGCGCACCTTCGGCGCACCGGACAGGGTGCCGGCCGGGAAGGTCGCCCGGAAGAGGTCGAAGGCGTCCCGTCCTTCGGCCAGCTGGCCTTCCGCCTGGGAGACGATGTGCATCACGTGGGAGTAGCGCTCCACCACGGCGTAGTCCGGCACCGTGACCGATCCCGGCACGCAGACTCGCCCCAGGTCATTGCGGGCCAGGTCGACCAGCATGAGGTGCTCCGAACGTTCCTTGGGGTCGGCGAGGAGTTCTGCCTCCAGCCGGCGGTCCGCGGCCTCGTCGGCTCCGCGCGGACGGGTGCCGGCTATAGGGCGGATCTCGCAGCGACGGCCGGTCAGGCGCACGTTCACTTCGGGAGAGGCGCCCACCATGTCGAAGCCGCCGCCCGTCTCGAGGGCGAACATGTAGGGGGACGGGTTCACGTGACGCAGCACCCTGTAGAGGTCCAGCGGGTCTCCCTTGAAGGGCACGTCGGTTCGGCGTGAAAGCACCACCTGCACGCAGTCGCCCGCCCGGACGTATTCCTGCGTGCGGCGCACGGCGGCCTCGAAGGCCGGCTGGTCGACGTTCCCCTTGCCCTCCGCAAAGCCGGCGACGGCCGGGAGCTCGGCGGCCGTCGCGGCCCTCGGGCCGGTCACGGCCGCGCGCAGGCCTTCCAGTTCCTTGCAGGCGGACTGCCACGCCTCGTCGGCCTTGTCAGGGGAGGCGATGCGGGCGTTGACGATCAGACGGAGGGTCTGGCGGGCGTTGTCGAAGGCCACCACGCGGTCCACCAGCATGAAATGGAGCAAGGGGCTGCGGGTAGGGTCAACGGAGGCCTTGGGCACCGTGGGCTCGATGCGATGCACGTATTCGTAGCCGACCATGCCCACCATGCCGCCCACGAAGGGAGGCAGTCCGGGCACCTTGGCCGCGCGCAGTCCGGTGAGCTGGGCTTTGACCAGGGAGAGCGGGTCCTGCGGCGTCGGGACGGTCTCCGGCCTGCCGCCCCGTCTGGCTATCTCCGTGCGATCCTCCCAGACGGTCAGCGT
This sequence comes from Verrucomicrobiota bacterium, assembly GCA_046080425.1. GTDB lineage: Bacteria > Verrucomicrobiota > Verrucomicrobiia > Opitutales > UBA953 > UBA953. Next base: position 1,186 of record JBJTTY010000095.1, on the reverse strand, counting down.
CATGGCCGGCGCCGCCCCGCAGAAGCTGTAGCGTCCGATGTGCTCGCCGCCCGTGACGGACTCGAAAAGAAAGGATGGGCCCAGCGATCTCAGTCTCGCGTAGACCGAGACAGGCGTCTCGAGGTCGGCCATGAGGTCAAGGCAGACCGGCACCAGGTCCGAGGTGCGGGCGAGGCGGCGGAAAGTCTCTAGGTCGGGAGTCAGGCTCACGCACGTTCACAGTAGTACGCTCCGCCGACGGTTTGGAACCCTAAACGCCGCCCGCAGGGGCGAATCAGCCCTTGGCCTGCCAGCGTCCCCAGAGTGAGAGCGGAAGCAGCCGGCCGCCCGATTCCTGACGCAGCGCGAGTTCGCCGATCTCGATGCCCCCGCCGAGCCCGCGCGTCATGTCCTCCAGCAGATTGCGGCAGAGGATGGAAGAGGCGTCGATGGTGTAGACGGTGAGGATGACGAACCTGGCCTCGGGAGAGAGCAGTTCGCGGCAGGCGCGAAGCAGCGGAGCCAGGTCGCGTTCCACTTTCCAGAATTCTCCGCCGGGGCCGCGGCCGAAGGCCGGCGGATCGAGGAGCACCGCCTCATAGCTGTTTCCTCGCTTCACTTCGCGCCGCACGAACGTCGGCGCGTCCTCGATGATCCAGCGGATGGGCGCATCGGCCATCCCGGAAAGCTCCTGGTTGCGCCTGCCCCAGGCGACCGCCGGTTTGGAGGCGTCCACGTGCGTGACGGCCCAGCCGGCCTTGGCCGCGACCAGTGACGCGGCGCCGGTGTAGCCGAAGAGGTTCAGGAGCCGGGGGCGCTGGCCCTGGGCGGCGGGACGCTGGCGCGAGAGCCAGTCCCAGTGGGGCGACTGTTCGGCGAAGACTCCGAACTGCTTCGAGTTGTCCATGAACCTCAGGGTCAGGCGGAGGTCGCCGTACCTCGTCTCCCACTCCTTGGGGCAGGCTCCCTTCAGCCGCCAGCGGCCTTCACGTCCGCCTTCCTCATGCTCGGCGACCGCCCGCTGCCATTCCGCGGCGGGTAGCGAGCGGCTCCACCAGGCCTTGGGCTCGCTGCGGATGAGACGGACTCCGCCCACCTCCTCCAGCTTCGCTCCGTCGCCGGAGTCGAGTAGGCGGTGTCCCTGCCAGTCGCTGACCAGAACGCTTATTTCCACGCAGGCATCGTGGGAGGAGCCCGGCCCGGAGGG
>JBJTTY010000094.1:0-5236 GCA_046080425.1 Verrucomicrobiota bacterium | reverse complement strand
CGGCGGCGACCCCTTCGATTCAGGGCGCCAGATTGCCGACCGATTCCTGGCTGCCGTCTTCCGTATCGATGTCGACCGGAAGTCGGGCAACCTGCCTCCCAACCCCCATGAGTCCGTCGGCAAGCTCTCCACGGGCCAGCCGGCCTACCTCGTGCCCGGGGACAACCCCTTTGTAGGTGCGACCTCCCACCGCGGGCAGCCCGTGGACCCCTCCAAGGTTCGGACCGAGATCTGGGCGACCGGCCTGCGCAACGCCTGGAGGTTCTCGTTCGACCCCAAGACCGGCGCCTGCTTCACGGGCGACGTCGGACAGAACCTTTTCGAGGAGATCAACATCCTCGTCCCGGGCGGCGACTACGGATGGTCCGTCCTCGAGGGAGACCACGCCTTCAACAAGAAAGATCCCTCCGGCAAGAAGGGCATCCCCGGCAAGGGGGACCACGCCGTCTCCAAGTTCCAGGCCCCGATCCATGAGTATGACCGCAAGCTCGGCAACTCGGTGACCGGCGGGGTCGTCTGCCGCGGAGGCCGGGTTCCTGGCCTCGAGGGCGCCTATGTCTTCGGTGACTTCGCCTCCGGGCGCATCTTCGCGTTGCGCAAGAAGGGCTCCGAATGGCAGGCGGAGCAGATCGCCAAGGACATCACGGTCGCCGGCTTCGGGCATGATCCCTCCAATGGCGACGTCCTGGTGGCCAGCCTCGCCGGTCAGGTGAAGCGCATCGTCAGGAAGTGATCTGATGCTGACGAGACGTGCCTTGCTTCGCAACGCTGCCGGCTTCGCCGGCGGGGCCGCCTTGGCTCCTCTGCTTGCCGCGACCAAGCCCGCCGCCCCGGAATTCAGCGTCTTCACCAAGCATCTCGTCGGACTGCCCTTCGCGCGCGTGGCTGACATCGTCGCCGAGCTCGGTTTCGCCGGCGTCGAGGCTCCCGTGCGCAAAGGAGGCCACGTCGAGCCGACGGCGGTCGAGGACGGGCTTCCCCGTCTGGTCGAGGCGCTCCGCGCCCGCGGTCTGGCGATCACGATGCTGACCACGGACATCAACGCCGTCGAGCAGTCGTCCCGTACGGAGCTGGTGCTGCGCACGGCGCGCGCGCTCGGCATCCGTCGCTTCCGCATGAAGTGGTACGCCTATGAGCCGGGCCGTTCCCACTGGGCTCAGCTCGAGGAGATACGGGCGCGCCTCAAGGACCTGGTTGCCCTGGCCCGCGAGGTGGGCATCCAGCCCTGCTACCAGAACCACTCCGGCGCCAAGTACGTCGGAGCCGGCATCTGGGACATGGCTGCGCTCATGCGCGACCACCCGGCCTCCGACCTCGCCTGGGCCTTCGACCTTTTCCACGTCACGGTCGAGGGAGGTCTTTCCTGGCCCAATGAGCTGAGGCTGGCCTCGGAGCGGATCGGCATGGCCTATTTCAAGGACTTCAGCTGGAAGGGCAGGGTGCCCGAGGGCTGTCCGCTCGGCGTCGGTCAGGTCGCGCCCGAGTCCGTGGCCCGCCTCCGCGAAGCCGGGTTCGTCGGCCCGGTCTGCCTCCATGTCGAGTATCTGAAGGGCTCCGTGTCGGATTCATCCCACGTCAAGGAGGCCATCGAGGCCACGCGTCGGGATTTCGACGTGCTGCGCCGCTGGTGGACCTGAGTGTCCGTCCTGCAAAGATAGGCTGGAACTTGCGGGTCCCCGGGGTGTAGTAACATGATTCTCCCCATGTCCAGCCACGTCCTGTTCCTGCTTGCCGCCGCCTCCTTGGTGGCCGCCCCCAAGAAGCCCGTTCCGACCGGTCTGCCTCCGCCTGAGGCCTACAAGCCTTCCGAGGGAGGTTCGCTCCCGCTGGGCATGTTCAAGGTGCCCGACGGTCTCGAGGTCACGCTCTGGGCCCGCTCGCCGATGCTGGCCAATCCCACCAACATCGACTTCGACGCCCAGGGCCGGCTCTGGGTCAACGAGGGCGTCAACTACCGCGTCTATAACAAGGGCGGCAAGCGACGCCCCGAAGGCGATCGCGTCATCGTGCTCAGCGACACCAAGGGCGCCGGCGTCGCCGACACCGTGCAGACCTTCGTCCAGGACCCCTCCTGGACCTCGCCCCTCGGCATCGCGGTGATCGACAACGTCATCTACGTCTCCCACGCGCCGACCATCCACAAGTTCACCGACGTCAACCGTGACGGCAAGTTCGACCCCGCGGTCGACCGTCGCGAGGAGTTCCTCACCGGCTTCGGCGGACAGGACCACGACCATTCCCTGCACGCCCTTGTCACCGGACCCGACGGCAAGTTCTACCTCAACTCCGGCAACTGCGGCGCCGTCTTCAAGGACAGGTCCGGCCGCACCTTCCGCGTCGCCAGCGGCTACGTCGACCAGCGCGGAGGAGCCTGGCCCTTCGACGCCAAGGTCGAGGCCGGCAAGCCCAGTGACGACGGCTTCGTCTGGTCCTCCGGATTCTCCGCCCGCATGAACCTCGACGGTTCCGGAGTCGAGATCATCGGCAACGGGTACCGCAACAGCTACGAGCACTTCCCGTCCTCGTTCGGCGACCTCTTCCAGGGTGACAATGACGACTCCAGCAGCTGCCGCACCTCCTTCGTCATGGAGCGTGGCACCGCCGGTTACACCACCCACTCCGCCCAGGGCTACGGCTCGGTGCGTCGGCTGGGACAGCCCACCCCGCGCGCCCACTGGCGTCAGGACGACCCGGACACCATGGACGTCGGCGACGTCTACGGCTCGGGTTCCCCCACGGGCATCACCATCTATGAGAACGGAGCCCTCGGCGACGCCTGGATTGGTACGCTTCTCAACTGCGAGCCCTCCCGCAACACCGTGCTCTCCTACAGGCTCCGTCCGGAGAAGGGTTCGTTCGCCCTCAGCGAGCGCACCCGTGGCGACTTCATCACCTCCAACCCGGCCCGCGAGTTCCAGGGCACAGACTTCCACAAAATCAAGACCGACCAGGCGCCCGCCCAGCACATCCTCTTCCGTCCCTCCGACGTGACCGTCGGACCCGACGGTGCCGTCTATGTCGCCGACTGGTATGACTCCCGCGTCGGCGGTCACCAGACCCTGGACGACACCTGCACCGGCGCCATCTACCGCATCGCCCCGAAGGGCTTCAAGTCGGTGGTGCCCAGGCTCGACCTGGCCACGCCCGCCGGAGCCGTGGCCGCGCTGCGCAATCCCGCCGTGCACGTCCGCCACCTCGGATTCAACGCGCTCAAGGCCTTCGGCCCGAAGGCGCTGCCAGAGGCGCTCGAGCTCCTGCGCGACGCCAACCCTTACGTGGCCGCCCGCGCCGTCTGGCTGCTTCCCCATCTCGGCGAGGAGGGCGTGGCTCGCACGCGTGAACGCCTGAAGGACGCCGACCCCGTCCAGCGCCAGCTCGCCTTCCGCGCGCTGCGTGCCGCCGGTCATGACCCGCTGCCGATTGCCGCCGCGCTGGCTTCCGACGCCGACGTGGCCGTGCGCCGTGACGTCGCGACGTCCCTGCTCGGCGCTCCGGCTGACAAGGCCCTGCCAGTCATCGTGGAGCTCGCGCGTCGCCTGGACGTCGCCGACAAGAATTCCGTCGCCGCCTTCGGCATCGCCGCCCGCGGCAAGGAGGACGCCGTCTGGACCGCCGTGAGCAAGGCCCTAGCCGCCTCCTCTCCCGAAGCCTGGAGCCCCCAGCTCGCCCGCATCGCCTGGATTCTGCATCCTGCCGAAGCGCTCGGCGATCTGCGCGCCCGTGCCGGATCCCCGAAGCTGGACGCCGCCCAGCGCTCTCTGGCGCTCGAGACCATCTCCTTCATCGAGAGCCGCGAGGCCGCCCTGGCCGCCATCGCGCTTTCGGCCGAAGGTTCTCCCGTGAAGGATGAGGCCGCCCGCTGGGCGCTCATGCGCATGACCGGCTCGTGGTCCGCGTTCGACGTGCGCGCCGAGCTCAAGAAGGCCGGCGTCTATGACCCCGCCAAGATCGTCGTGACTCCGGTCGTCGTGCCCGAGCCCGCCGCCGCGCCCTCCTATTCGGTCAAGGACGTGCTCGCCAAGCAGGGTGACTCGGCCCGCGGCGCCCAGCTCGTCCAGCGCTGCACCATGTGCCATCAGGTCGGCGGCAACGGCCCCGGTTCGTACGCCCCCGAGCTCAAGGGCTTCGTGGACCGGCAGGGCAGGGAGGCCGCGGTCCGCTCCATCGTGGAGCCTTCCGACGCCATCGCGCTCGGCTACGAGGGCGTGACGGTCCGTCTCAAGAAGGACGCGGGGCAGATCGACGGACGGCTCCTCTCCGGCAACGACCCCCTCGTCATCATTTCTACGGGAGGCGCCACCCAGATGGTGCCGCGTGACCGCATGGTCGGCCAGACCCGCATGACACGGTCGCTCATGCTCTCCGCCGACCAGCTCGGGCTGACCGCCCAGGACGTGGCCGACATCGTCGAGTGGATGTCCAGCTATCGCTAAGGCATCGCGGAATCGCTCGAGAAGGGGCCTTCGGGCCCCTTTTCTTTTGGCCTTGCCAAGCCACCGCCCAGGCCCAAGTTGAACCTTCCTTTCCCTGGGCCAGGGGCGGCCGCTGACAGCGGGCCCGCAACTGACCGGGCACCAAAAGTCCCTTTTCAACCACATGAAGCAGCTCAGTCTCACCGTCTCCAGCCGCGCCGGCAACGGCCGCGGGCCTTCCCGGCGCCTCCGTCAGGAAGGTTCCATCCCCGCCATCATCTACGGCAAGTCCGGCAACCGCAGCGTGAGCGTCGCCCAGGAGGCTTTCCGCGACCTCATGCGCGCCAAGGGCAACGCCGCCGCCCTGATTGAGCTCAGCGTGGACGGCTCCAAGATGCTCTCACTCATCAAGGAGTTCCAGCGGCATCCCATCACCCAGAAGTTCCTGCACATCGACATCATGGAGATCGACCGCGAGTCGCCCATGACCGCCGCCATCCCCGTGCACCTCGTGGGCGAAGCCTATGGCGTCAAGACCGAGGGCGGGACGCTCGCCGTCGTGTCCCAGACCGTCAAGGTCCGTTGCCTCCCGAATGACCTGCCTGAATTCATCACCGTCGACGTCACCGACCTCAAGGTCAACGGATCCATCCACGTCGGCGAGCTCAAGGCACCTGCCGGCATCACCTTCCCGGGCGACCCCAAGCGCGTCGTCGTCGTCTGCTCCGAAATGGCCGAAGAGGAGGCCGCTCCCGAGCCTGTCGCCGGCGCAGCGCCCGCCGCCGATGCCGCCGCCGGAGCCGCCGCGCCCGCCGGAGCCGCCG
>JBJTTY010000093.1:0-5151 GCA_046080425.1 Verrucomicrobiota bacterium | reverse complement strand
GCGTCGCTCGCGGCGACGGCGACGATCACGCGGTCGAAGAGGCGCGCGGCGCGACGGAGCACGTCGAGGTGCCCCTTGGTCACGGGGTCGAAGGTGCCGGGGTACACGGCGGTGCGTCGCTGGCGGGCCATCGTTTTCCTGTTGCGGCTCACTCTCACGCGGGAACATCCTCGCCGCAAGCCCGCATGCAGCTTCTCCGCCAAGTGCCCAACATCCTGACCGCCGCCCGCATGCCCGCGGTGGCGCTCATCACCGTCTGGACCCACTGGGCGGGCGTCTGGGCGAGCGCCGCCCTTGCGCTGTTCATCCTGGCCGCGCTGACCGACGTGTTCGACGGCTGGATCGCGCGCAAGCTCGACGCGGTCACGGACTTCGGGCGGCTGATGGACGCGCTGGTGGACAAGATCTTCATCCTGGGCCTGCTCATCGGCATGGCCGCCACGGACTGCCTGCCGGTGACGCGCTGGGACGACGCCGGCCGGGCGCTGCCCGCCGACCCTTCGGCCGCGCTGCTCGCCTCGTTCGGGGTGATGCTCATCCTCGCGCGTGAGTTCCTCATCACGGGCCTGCGCCTGGTGGCCGCCGCCTCGGGGCAGGTGCTCGAGGCCGAGGGGCTCGGCAAGATTAAGACCTTCCTGCAGATCATCGCCATCGGCCACCTCATCGGCCTGCGCGCCTACGAGACGCACTGGAAGCTCTCCGCGGCCTGGCATCAGCGCTGGGAGCTCATCATCACGTCGCTGTTCTGGCTGGCGGTGCTGCTCACGGTGCTCTCGGGCGCGAGCTACCTCATCCGGCACCGCCGGCACCTGCCCGGCCTCTCCTCATGATCGTCCAGGTCGCCACCCTCGGTCCGCTCGGGCGCCTCAGGGCGCCGGGCACGTGGGGGTCGGCCGCGGGCCTGCTCTGGTGGGCGCTGGTCGTGCGGCAGGCGAATGCCAAGGGATGGCATCATGAGCTGTTCTTTGACCTGCTGGTGGTCGCGGCCGCGGTGTTCATCTGCGGCGTGGCCGCCTTCATGATCGGCAAGAAGGATCCGTCCGAGGTCATCCTCGACGAGTTTGCGGCGATGCCGCTGGTCTTCCTGTTCAATCCCTACGCGCTCTCCGGAAAATCTTCGCTGCTGATCGTCCTGCTCGGCTTCCTTCTGTTCAGGCTTTTTGACATCACGAAGCCCTTCGGCGTGCGCGCGCTGGAGCGGCTGCCGGGCGGGCTCGGCGTGGTGATGGACGACGTGCTCGCCGCGGTCTACGCCAATCTCACGCTGCAGGCGGTCGCCCGCCTCTGGGCCGCGCTCTGATGGGGATGCGCTTCGTCTCCGTGCCGGCTTCGGTCGTCCGGGTGACGGGCGAGGACGCGGCCGCCTACCTGCAGGGGCAGTGCACGGCCGACCTCCGTCCGGGCGCACCCGCGCACGCGCTCTGGCTCAATCGCAAGGGCAGGACGCTGGCGCACACGTTCATCGTTCCTGAACCCGACGGGTCCTTCCTGCTGGTCGCGGAGCGCGCGACGGCCGCGAAGGTCATCGGGGTGGTCACGGCCAACGTGATCGCCGATGACGTCGCGGCGGCCGACGAGTCCGCCCGCTGGGGCTGGGGCATGATTCTCGGTTCGGCCGAGCCGCCGCTGCCGATCGGCGCCCAGGCCTTCGCCTCCGCCTGGCTGCCGGACCATGATGTCCACGCCTGCCTCGGCCCGCCCGGCCTGCCGCCCGGCTGCGCGGCGGGAGACTTCGCGGCGCTCGAGCGGGAGCGCGTCCTCGCCGGCACGCCTGTTGTGCCTGACGACTGCGGCGAAGGCGAGTTTCCGCAGGAGTGCGGCCTCGACGCCTGGGTCTGTCACGACAAGGGCTGCTACCTCGGCCAGGAGGTCATGGCGCGGATCCGTTCCATGGGCGCCCTGCGTCGCGTCCTCCGCCGCGTGACCGCCGCGCAAGGGCTCGTCACGGGCCTCGGCCTGCGCACGGCTGACGGCCGTCCCGCCGGGGCTTTGCGCTCCTCCGTCGGCGACGCCGGACTGGCCCTGGTCTCCGTCGACCTGCCCGAAGGCGACGAGCTCGCCTCCGACGCCGGGCCGGTGCGGCTGGGGCCGCCCGCCGTCCTGCCGTCCTGATTCCGCTTTCCGTTTGCGGGCGGAAGGCGGCTCCGCACCTTGGAGGTGCGATGCCCGCAGAGTTCCATTATCAGGATCCCTTCCCGCTCGGACCCGACGCCACCGAGTACCGCCTCCTCACCAAGGAGCACGTGTCGGTGGGCGAATTCGACGGACGTCCCGTGCTGAAGGTGGCCCCGCAGGCGCTGACCCTCCTGGCCAACCAGGCCCTGCACGACATCAACTTCCATCTGCGCACCTCGCACCTCCGCCAGGTGGCGGCCATCCTCGACGATCCGGAGGCCAGCGACAACGACCGTGCCGTCGCGCTCGCGATGCTGCGCAACGCCGAAGTGGCGGCCAAGGGCGTGCTGCCCTTCTGCCAGGACACCGGGACCGCGCAGATCGTGGCCAAGAAGGGTCAGCAGGTCTGGACCGGCGGCGGCGACGCCGAGGCGCTCTCCCTCGGCGTCTACCAGGCCTACGCGCAGAACAACCTGCGCTACTCCCAGATGGCGCCGCTCGACATGTACGCCGAGAAGAACACCGGTACCAACCTGCCGGCACAGGTCGACATCGCGGCGGCCGACGGGATGAAGTACGAGTTCCTCTTCGTCGCCAAGGGGGGCGGTTCGGCCAACAAGTGCTACCTCTACCAAGAGACCAAGGCCGTCCTGAACCCGAAGTCCCTCGTCGCCTTCCTCACCGAGAAGATGAAGTCGCTCGGCACGGCCGCGTGCCCGCCCTACCACCTCGCCTTCGTCATCGGCGGCACTTCGGCCGAGGCGACCATGAAGGCCGTTAAGCTGGCCTCGACGCATCACTACGACGCGCTCCCGACCTCCGGCAACGAGCATGGCCGGGCCTTCCGTGACACCGCGCTCGAGGCCGAGCTCCTCGGGGTCGCGCACCGGCTCGGCATCGGCGCCCAGTTCGGCGGCAAGTGGTTCGCGCTGGACGTGCGCGTCATCCGCCTCCCGCGTCACGGCGCCTCCTGCCCGATCGGCCTGGCCGTCTCCTGCTCGGCCGACCGCAACGCCAAGGCGCGCATCGACAAGGATGGCGTCTGGATCGAGAAGCTCGAGGCCGACCCCGGCCGCTTCATCCCGGCCGCGGCGCGCAAGCACGCCGACGCCTCCAAGGTCGTGAAAGTCGACCTCAACCGCCCCATGGCGGAGATCCGCGCCGAGCTTTCCCGGCATCCCGTCACCACGCGTCTCGCGCTCACCGGCACCCTCGTGGTGGCCCGCGACATCGCGCATGCGAAGCTCCGTGAGCGGCTCGACCGCGGCGAGGGCCTGCCGCAGTACATCAAGGACCATCCGGTCTACTACGCCGGTCCCGCCAAGACCCCCGCCGGCATGCCTTCGGGCTCCTTCGGGCCCACCACCGCGGGACGCATGGACAGCTACGTCGAGCTCTTCCAGAAGAACGGCGGCTCCCTGGTCATGATCGCCAAGGGCAACCGCGGCCAGACCGTGACCGACGCCTGCAAGGCGCACGGCGGATTCTACCTCGGTTCCATCGGGGGTCCCGCCGCCATCCTCGCCCAGGAGAACATCCGCAAGGTCGAGGTCATCGATTACCCTGAGCTCGGCATGGAGGCCGTGTGGAAGATCGACGTCGTCGACTTCCCGGCGTTCATCCTCGTCGACGACAAAGGCCACGACTTCTTCCGCGACCTGCCCGGCGGCTGCGGCGTCTGCGGGCCCTGAGGCCTCCGTTCAGGGCTGCGGCGCGTAGGTCGACTTGTCGTAGGCCAGCGCCGTGCGGAAGTAGAAGTCCGTCCCGGGCACCGTGAGTCCGAGTCCGAAGCCGACGCTCTTGCCGAAGCGCTTCGCGATGCGCTGGCAGAGCCAGCCCCACCAGAGGAACAGCAGGATCAGGCAGATCGCTTTCACGCCCTTGTCGCGCGCGGCCAGGATGGGAATCAGGAGCAGCATCGGCAGCGTCCACCAGGCGGAGAGTCCCGCGATGCGCGTGATGATCACGTGATGGTAGACCGGGATGACCGCCTTCCATCCCTCATGCCCCGCCTTCTCGAAGATCAGCCACAGCCCGCGGAGGCTGAAGACGATCGCGGCGACGAGCGTCGTGGCGAGGAAGCTCACCCAGAAGACCTTTCCGTAGACTTCGGCGGGCACGTCGGCGAGGAGGGTGGCGAGGGCGGGGTTCATGAAGATGATCATGGTCGGCAGGCCGCGCCTGTCCATCCCGCTGAGGGACGAAAAAGGGCGCCCGAAGGGCGCCCTTGATTCGGGGATCGTGGTCTTTCTCAGGCCTGGGCGGCCTGATCTCCGACGTACTTCGACGACCCGAAGCCGAGGATGAGCCAGAAGATGGGCGCGAGGAACACGAGGCCGAGGGCGAAGCCGACTCCGTGTCCGAAGCGCTTGCTGACGTTGACGTGGTTCCAGATGAGTATGCCCAGGAAGGCGATGCCCCCGATGAAGGGGATGAAGTTGAGCAGCCAAGTGAGCGCGAGCCAGCCGGACTGGCCGGCGATGCGGAAGAGCACCACCAGGTTGTAGAACGGGATGATGGCCGCCCAGCCGGGCTGGCCGGCCTTGGAGAAGGCCTTCCACTGGCCGATGACGACCACGAGGCCGACTAGGATGAAGACGAACATGAAGGCCCCAAGCAGGGCGAGGATGCCGTGCTCGAGGGCGGCTTCGTTGTCGTAGGCTTGGGCGAGCAGGGAGGCGATGGAGAGGTTCATCGCTGCTTAACTATGACGCGGTCGTCAGCCAGTCGAGCCGTAATCTCGGGGCTCCGTAATGGGTCACTTCTCCCAGTCCAGCGCGCCGCGCTTCACTTCGTAGATCAGGCCGAGCACCAGTACGCCCAGGAAGACCGCCGTGGCGGCCGTGATGGCGATGCCGGCGGCGAGAAATTCACGATAAACGAGGGCCCAGGGCACCAGGAAGACCACTTCGATGTCGAAGAGGATGAAGAGCATCGCGGTCACGTAGAACTTCACCGCGAAGCGGGGGTGGGCTTTGCCCTCCATGGGCAGGCCGCACTCATACGCCTTGTCCTTGATATAATTGCCCTTGGCGC
>JBJTTY010000092.1:0-2740 GCA_046080425.1 Verrucomicrobiota bacterium | reverse complement strand
GACTTCGGCGGAGACGCCCTTCGCCGCGCAATGCTCGGCGAGTTTGGCGCCAAAGTTCGCGGTGTGCGTGGGGTCCTTCTGGTTCTGGCCGATGGCGGGCGGGCCGCCGAAGGTCATGAAGACCGCCGGGTCGTCCGAGGTCACGAGCGCGTAGGGCGAGTATTCGGCGATGAGCGGCAGGATCTTCTCCCGTGCGGCCAGGAATTCGGAGAAGGCGCCGAGTCCGAAGGCGTGGCCGCCGTAGGTGCTGTTGGGCGTCCATTCCTTCATCTGAGCCGGATCGAGGGTCGTCTGCGGACCGGTCACCGCGGCGCAGGTGAGGCGGGTGGATTCGCGGGCGACCGGATCGGATGACTTCGGGTCGGCGAGGTCGTCATGGAAGGCCAGCCAGAGGCTGGAGCAGGCTCCGGCCGAACCGCCGGCGGCTCCGACGCGCGTCTTGTCGATGTTCCATTCCGCGGCCTTGCTGCGCACGAACTGCAGGGCGCGGGCGGCGTCATGCAACGGGGCCTTCACGGGAGGTGAGGTATCGACCGCGGGGTCGCGCTTGATCAGGCGGTAGTTGATGGAGACGACGGAGACGCCGGCCTTGAGCAGGGCGGAGACGTCGGCGAAACGCTCGGCGCGCTCCTTGCTTCCTCCGACCCAGCCGCCTCCGTGGATGATGAAGGCGAGCGGGGCGGGGGAGGAAGACTCGGCTTTCCAGAAGTCGAGCACTTGGCGTTCATGTTCGCCGTAACGCACATTGGCCAGGGTGGGCTTGGGCACCGAGGCCGAGTAGGCGTCGGACTTCGGTGCCGCGGCCTTGGCCTTCTTCTTCGCGGCCTTGGGCTGCTCCTGGGCGACGGCGAGGGAGGCGACGAAGCAGGTCGCCGCGATGAAGATGCGGGAGTTCATGGGGTGACTGACAGATAGGCGCCGTCGGCCACCCTTGCCAGCCTAACCCTCAGTTGCCGGCCCTGACGAACTCCTCCTGGGAGAGCCTGCCGTCCTTGTCCTTGTCGAACCGGATGAACCGGCCCGGGGCGTCAGCCTGGTCGCTCATGTGGGGGATGAACTCGTCCTTGGACAGGTAGCCGTCCTTGTCCTTGTCCCAGGTGGCGAAGATCTTCGGCCGGTCGAGAACCCGCTTGGGCTTCGCGTCCGCCTTTTTCGGCGACCTCGCCTGGGCTCCGTCCTTGGCGAACTTGTCCCGGGCGGGGCTGGGCGGGAGGGTCTTCACCCAGTCGAGCGCCTTCAGCGTGAGTGCTTTCACGACCTCGGGCTGTTCGGCGGCGAGGTCCTTGTGCTCGCCGGGATCCTTGGCGATGTCGAAAAGCTGCGCGTTCTTGCCGGCGTGGTCGACGAAGAGCTTCCAGTCGCCGTCGCGGACGCAGACGGGCGGAGGCATGTAGCCGTCCTGCGGACCTTGCACGCTGGAGAGCCATTCCCAGTGCAGGGTGGTCTTGCGCGGGGATGCGGCCGTACCCAGCCAGAGGGCCGAACGGTCTTCGCCGTCGCCCGCGAGGTCGGACGGGACTTTCACGCCGGCCAGGGCGGCGATCGTGGGCAGGAAGTCCACGCCGCCCACGACGGCGCGCTCCTCGATGCGTCCGGCCGGGATCTTGCCCGGCCAGCGGACGAGGCCGAAGGTGCGGATGCCGCCCTCGTGCATGCTGCGTTTGCGGGCCCGGAGAGGGCCGGCGCTGCCAACGCCGGCGTTGGCGGCGTTGCTGACGCGGTAGTCCTCCGGACCGTTGTCGCTGGAGAAGAAGATGAGCGTGTCATTGGTCAGCCCCAGTTCGTCGAGCGCGTCGAGCAGGCGGCCGACCTGCGTGTCGAGGTCGGTCAGCGAAGCGCAGAAGACCTGCATCTGCGAGCGGAGGTCCTTGGCGTTGCCGTAATACTTTTGCGTCCATTCGCCGAACGCAGGATCATCGGCCTTGGGCTTCAGGTCGGCGTAGACCGCCAGCTGCTCCGGGGTGGGCTTGAGCAGGGCGTGGGGAACGAGGGTCCAGAGATTGACGTAGAAAGGTCGGTCCTTGTTGGCCTTGGCGAAGCTGATCGTCTCATCGACCATCAGCGCGGTGGAGCGGGCCCGGAAGTAGGGCTCCTTGCCTTCGTCGCCCAAGGACGCCCCGTTGGAATTGACGGTCTTGGAGACGTCGATGCCGTAGGCTTCGGGCGCGGGCGCGTCCTTGCCGTTGCCGAGGTGCCATTTGCCGAAGTGCGCGGTGGCGTAGCCGGCCTTCTTCAGGAGGTCGGGCAGGGTGGTGACGTCGGGGTCCAGCCAGTCCGGCATCGAGCGGGCGGCGTTCGCGGCGTGGTCTGAGAAATGCCCGTGGATGTTGAAGCGAGCCGGCACGCGGCCGGTCATGAAGGCCGCGCGGCTGGGCGAGCAGACCGTGGCCGCCACGTAGAACTGCCGTAGCCAGGTGCCCTCCTTGACCAGACGGTCGAGGTTGGGTGTCTTGACGTAGGGATGCCCAGCGAACTTCGCGTCACCCCAGCCTTGGTCGTCGGTGAGGATGAAGATCACGTTCGGCTGCCGTGCGGCGGCGGACAACGTGATGAGCAGGAGGGCCAGCAATCCGGATAAGGGCGGCGTCATGGGAGACCATTGTCTAGCCTCAGACTCCGGGCTTCTCAAGGTCGCTTTGAGCCGTGCTTCTCAAACCATGCCCTGACCGAAGTGAACACCCGCTCACGTTGCGTCTGGTCGATGGGATGGCCCTCGCCATCGTAGACGGTGCGTTCGTTG
>JBJTTY010000091.1:0-16909 GCA_046080425.1 Verrucomicrobiota bacterium | reverse complement strand
TTCTGGGAGGAGACGGCCCGGATTTTGGAAAAAGAGTTCGCCGCGGAACGGTTCACCGAGGGGTTGATTGCCGGCGTCGAACGCGCGGCGGATCTGCTTGCCGCGCATTTCCCGCGTCGCCGCAATGATCGCAACGAATTGCCCGACGCGATTGCGCGGGGTTGAGTCACTCCGCGCCGTTGCGCGGCCCGAGCATTTTTTCGAAGAGCTCGTTGAGGGCCGAAGCGGGCAGCCGCAGGGCTTCCTCACCCTCCGAGGGTTGCCAGGCCGAGGCGGCGAGTTGGTCGGCAAAGGAAATTTTCTCGATCTCGAGGTCGACCTCGCCGCGCGGGGTGGTCAGGACGAGCCGCGCCGGGCGGTCATCCGCACCGATCCAGGCGCGTCCGCTGAATTCCTCCGCTTGCATCGCCTGGCGCAATTGCGGGAGCAGGCCGAATTGCACCACGCGGCGTTGCGGATCCTTCTCCATGCCGAGGTCTTTCACGTCGAAGACAACCGGCAAGAAAGCGAGCATTTGCGCGTCCAGCGCGATCGGGAGCAAAGGCGGTGACGTGGTGTCCGGCGTGGTCTTGGCCGTATCGAACCCCGCGGCCTGGGCCAAGGCGGTCATCGGCGCGGCGGGGACGGCCCAGAGTTCTTTCCCGTCGCGGCAGGCGGTGAGGGGCGTGGCCGATCCGTCGCGGACCACATCGACGCGGAAGCGGTCCGGAGCCTGGATGGCAACACGCAGCCGCGTGCCTGCCGCGGCGGAAAGGGGTCCGGTGCCGCTGTTGATCCGGCATTCGGCCACCATGGCGCCGGTCTGGTTGTTGGTCGAACCGAGCACGGCGGCGGCGATGGGAGCGAGGGCCCGGGCAAAGACATCGTAAACGGGGCCCTCGGCCGCGCGTGCCGGTTGCGCTGCGCAAAAGAATGCCCCGACCGCGACGATCTTGCACGCGGCGCGGCGGGTCCTAGTATGGATCCCAAACTCCATGGCTCCTCTGCTCCTGCCAGGTTTTCTTGCCGCCGACGGACTGCTCTTTGCTTTCCAGCAATCGAGCCTCTCCGGGTTGCTCATCATCGCGACGTTGTTCATTGCCTCGATCTTCAGCTGGTCGGTCATGATCACGAAGTTCCGCATGATCCGCTTTGCCCGCAAGCAAACCGAGCGCTTTTTCGCCGTTTTCCGCAAGAACCGCCAGCCACTGCATGTCTATGAGACCGGCTTGTCCTTCGATGGTTCGCCCGCTTACGCCGTCTACCGTTCAGGCTGCGAGGAGCTGACGTTTCAAATGCTCGGTTCGAGCGAGGTGGACGACACCTTCGGTGCGCGGGTCGAAGTGGCCGACCGGATCAGCCCAGCGCAAATGCGCGCCGTTTCGGTGGCCATGGAACGCGCGGTGGGTGAGTCGGGGCTCCGTATGGAATCGCAAATGATCATTCTGGCCACCGCGGTGAGCGGATCGCCCTTTCTCGGCCTGCTCGGCACGGTCTGGGGCGTCATGCTCACCTTCGGCGCGCTCACCGAGAAGGCGAGCATCTCGCAGCTCGCGCCCGGCGTCTCCGGGGCGCTCGTCACCACCACGCTGGGTCTGCTCGTGGCCATACCCGCCACCTTCGGCTACAATTACCTGCTCACGCGGGTGAAGCTCATGACCACGGAGCTGGAGAACTTCGCCAGCGCGCTGGCCGACCGCGTCGAGCTCGAGCTCGAGGGCGAGGCCCGCCGCAACTTCGCGCAGCATCAGGAGCGCGAGGCGCTCCGCCGCGCCGCCGCGACCGTCCAGCCCGCCGCCTCATCGCCGGCCGCCGCCGTCCCTCCGTCGCCGCAGG
The DNA here is from genome assembly GCA_046080425.1 of Verrucomicrobiota bacterium. Classification (GTDB taxonomy): domain Bacteria; phylum Verrucomicrobiota; class Verrucomicrobiia; order Opitutales; family UBA953; genus UBA953. The sequence goes on along the minus strand of JBJTTY010000091.1, from coordinate 15,094 downwards.
CGCCCGCGACTGACGACGGCTCCTTCAGTCCTCCCGGCTGGGAGGACGCCCAGTGATCCGGCATGCCGCGCTCCTTCTCCAAGCCGCACCGGCTGCACGTGATGAACGAGCTCAACGTCACGCCGATGCTCGACCTCTGCTTCTGCCTGCTGATCATCTTCATGATCGCCACGCCGGTCCTGGAGCAGACCACCGCGGTCAACCTGCCCAAGGCTGAAAAGGGCTCCGGAAAGTCGCCCGACACCAAGGCCCAGTACCGGTTCGTGGTCATCGGAGCCGACGGCTCCTACAGTCTGGGCAACCGCCCGGTGACGCCGGCCCAGCTCGGCGAGGAGTTCGCCTCCATCGCCGCCCTGCCGGAGGCGGACCAGCCCGTCGTGCGCGTACGCGGCGACGGCGCGCTCCAGTACCAGAAGGTGATCGACGTCATGTCGATGGCCAAGTCCCGCGGGCTGACCAAGGTCGGCCTCGACACGGAGGTACGCTGAGCGATGTCCGGCGGAGCCAGGGGCATGATCGGGTCGGTGCTGGTGCACCTGCTCATCCTCGGGGCGTTCGTCGGCTACTCCTGGTTCGCGGCCACGCGGTCGGGCGAATCGCTCGAACCGGTCGACCCTCTGCTGGTCGACCTCAACGGCGTGCCGGGCCGTCGTCCGGGTGAAATCGGTAAGGCGGCAGGGGTGGCCAAGGGCTCGCCCGACGCTCCCAAGGGCATCAAGAGCGTGCGCATCAAATCCTTGGACATGGAGGCCGTGCGCAGGGCCCAGGAGCAGACCGAGTCGGCCTCTCAGTCCAAGACGACGTCCAAGTCCGACGCCAAATCCTCCGCGAAATCGTCCGACAAGTCCTCGAAGTCCGGCAAGACCTCGCTCGGCGAATTCCTTTCCTCCAAGGGGGGCCGTTCGAGCTCCTCCGGCAAGACCGGTTCGATCGGCGGCGTCTCCGTGCGCGGACGCGCCCATGGCACGGGCGAGAACGGCGGCGACGGCGGCAGCGCCTCTGCGATGCAGCTCTACGCCGGCGAGGTGCTCGCCCGTTTCCGCTCGGTATGGGTCGAGATTATCAGCCAGGACGGCGCTGAGATCGAGAAGGTCGGGGCCTGCGGCGTGACGCTCATGGTCGACGCCTCGGGCAACGTCCAGTTCGGCTCCTGGATCAGGCAGCCCGCCGATTCCCGCATCGCCGAACTCGTCCGGCGCGCCTGCGCCCGGATCGGCAACTGCGGTCCGCCCCCCGGCGGCAAGGGCTTCGGGATCGACTTCCCCAACGTCTCCGTCAGCGGAGGCTGAGGCTCAGTCCCTGACCTGCAGCGTCATCTGCACCTCGACCGAGGCGCCGAGCGGGAGCCCGTTCACCGAGACCGCGGCCCGGGCGTGCTTGCCGGCTTCGCCGAAGGCGTGGAGCAGGAATTCGGAGGCTCCGTTGAGCACCTTGGGGCTGTCGCTGAAGCCGTCGACGCCGTTGACGAAGCCGTTGACCATGACCACGCGCTCGACCTTCTCCAGGCTGCCCAGGGCGGCCTTGGCGTTGGCGAGCGCGTTGAGGGCGCAGAGCCGGGCGGCCTCGGCGGCCTGCGCGAGGTCCACCTCGCGCCCGACTTTGCCCAGAGAGACCACCTTGCCGTCCCGGACGGGAAGGGTGCCGGCCAGGAAGAGCAGCGAGCCTGAGCGCACGGCGGGCACGTAGGCGCCGGCGGCGGCAGGAGGGGCGGGCAGGGTGAGGCCGAGTTCGGCGATGCGGGCTTCGACGTTGGACATGGTTCAGCGCGCATGCTTGGCAGGTATCCGTCCCGGCGCAAGTGGCGACAGCCGGTCGGCCGGAGCGCAGTCTTCAGTCCGCCGCCCCCGGCTGGAGAGGCCGCGGTCACGGTGCCGTTCAGCGACCGTTGGCCTTGCGGAGGCCGTCGATTAGCTCGGTCACGAGTTCTCGCGCCCTGGCCTTGACCTCGCGCGGCAGCGCCGTGTCGGAGGCGGCCACCGCCTTCTTCACCTGCGTGTACGTCACGGCCATGACTTTCTCGTTGTTGCGGATCACGGTGGCGGTGTCGCGGATGGAAAGCTCGATGTCGGCGGCGGACCGGCCTAGGGCGCGGTCGAACCTCACTTCGACGGTGAGGAGGGGCACGGTCGTCTCGGTCGGGATCATCGGCGCCTCCTTGGGCGCGACATTGCTGCGTCGCAGCTCAAGCTCGATGACGTCGCGCAGCTCGGCCCGCAGGTCGCCGTCCTCCGTTCGCTGGTCGCTGACCTTCACGTCGATGAACAGGAAGCTGATGCCACGGAGCTTGTTCACGCCGGTGTCGGCCGGTGCGGATCTGGCCGGAGCGGGTTCCTGCGCGAGGACGACGGAGGCGGTGAGCAGGGCGGCGAGGAGGAGGAGGCGCATGGGGAGCTTCCTTCATCTTGCCTTGCGGGGGCTTTCCTTCAATCCCGATTACCTCGGGTCCAGGGTGACGGCGTTCAGGGGATGCTGGTCCAGCAGGGTGGGATGCCATCCCTGCACGCGGGGGCTGATGAGGAACTTGTTGCGCCCGAAGGCCACCGGGATGACCGGCGCCTCCCGCACCAGCAGCTCTTCCGCCGCCTGGAAGTGGCCGTGACGCTTCACGGGATCGACCTCCCGCGCCGCCAGTCCGAGGAGTCGGTCGTACTCCGGATGGCTCCAGCGGGACTGGTTGAGGCCGTTGCCGGTCTGGAGCATCTCGAGGAAAGTGTTGGGGTCGTTGTAATCGCCGACCCACGCCCCGCGGCCGATCTGGTAGTCGCCCTTGTGCATGGCCGAGAGGTAGACCTTCCATTCCAGATTGCGCAGCTCGACCTCGACGCCCAGTCCGTTGCGCCACATCTCCTGATACGCCTGCGCCGCCATCTGGGAGCCCTCCGAGCTGTTGTAAAGGTATTCAAGCCGCGGCAGTCCCCGTCCCTCCGGGTAGCCGGCCTCCGCCAGCAGGCGTCTCGCCTCAGCGAGGTCCGGCCTCCAGCGCGCGTTCGCATGGAATCCTCCGGTGCCCGGGGGCGTGAAGTGGAGCGCGGGCGTCTCGCCGGCGCGCAACACTTTGTCCACGATCTGCTGACGGTCGATGGCCAGGCCGAGCGCACGTCGCACGCGGGAGTCGGAAAGCGCCTTCTTCACCGCGGGATCCTTGCCCTGGTAGTCGCAGTTGACCCAGACGAACGCGGTGGCGAGGAAGGGGTCCAGGCGCAGGTGGGGGGCCTTCTCCTCACGGAGGCTCTTCACCTTGTAGGGAGGCACGGCCCCGGTGACGTGCAGCTCGCCGCCACGGAAGGCGCGTTCTTCCGCGAAGAGGTCAGGGATGGCGCGGAAGATCACGCCGTTGAGGGCCACGCGCGAGGCGTCCCAGTAATGCGGATTGCGGCGCAGTTTCACGTGGCGGGCGACCTCCCACGACTCGAGTTCGAAGGCTCCGTTGCCGACGAGGGAGCCCGGACGCGTCCAAAGCGTGTGGAGGGCGTCGATCTTCCCGTGCCTAAGGACGGTCGGAGGATGCACGGGCAGCCAGCTGTGGTGGCAGAGCAGGCCCAGGAAGTAAGGCACCGGATACTCCAGTTCGATGACGACCGTGCGGGGGTCCGGGGCCTTGAATCCGACTTGTCCGAAATCCTGGAGCCGCCCCTCGTTGAAGTCCTTGGCTCGTTTCACCGGATGGAGCATGGAGGCGTATTCCGCGCCGAAGCTCGGCATGAGCATGCGGCGCCAGCTGAAGAGGAAGTCCGCCGATGTCACCGGGTCGCCGTTGGACCAGCGTGCTTCGGGCCTCAGCCGGAAGATCCAGGTCCTGCCGTCGGGCGACATCCGCCAGCTTTCCGCGACGCCGGGCACCGGGCTGAGGTCCTTGGGGTCGTAGTTGACCAGTCCCTCGAACAGCGCGCCCATGATTTTGCTCTCGCTGAGTCCGGTCACGGACTGCGGATCCAGGCCTGAGGGTTCGGCCATGTTGTTGATGACCAGGACGCCCTGGTCGGCGAGGCGGTCCGCCGTGGTCCTGCCGTCGTCGCATCCGGCCAGGGCCGCCAGCGTCAGGAGCAGCGCGGATGGGCGGAGGGGGCTGGACATGCTTTCACGTTATGGCGCCGGCCCGAACCGGGGCAAGGCGGCTTGAGCGGCATGGCTTGTCTGACGGATGAACCGGGACTATCCTTCCCTCCATGCGAAACTCCGTTTTTCCCGGCCTCTGCCTGGCCCTCCTGCTCAGCGGTTGCGCCTCGTCGGCCGTTTCTTCCAGGAAGCCGGTTCGGCCTCCGGTGATGACTTCGACCGCCTTCGACTGGGACAAGCTGGAGTACAAGCCCACCGCGAAGGGCGGGGTTCGCCATGTCGTCCGGGCGCCCACGCCCACGCTCGATGAGCTCGAATGCCACATCACCACGCTCAACCGCGGCGAGACCTCCCATGAGCCTCACATCCATCCGGATGAGGAGATCATGGTCGTGAAGGAGGGCTTGGTCGAGGCCCTGGTCGCCGGGGAATGGAAGCGCCTCGGTCCCGGCTCGGTCATCTTCCAGGCCTCCTGCGTCGAGCACACCATCCGCAACGCCGGAGACACCCCGGCCACCTACCACGTCTTCAAGTGGAACTCGCCCGGAATGCTGGAGAGGAACGACGCCATCAAGGCCGAGATCAGGGCGTCCAAGATCAAGGCCGCCCCGTCCTCGAAGTGACCGCAAACAGGAAGGGCGGCCCGCAGGCCGCCCTTAAGGAGAAACTGAGCCGGACCCTCAGAGGGCGGCCGAACCGCGCTCACCGGTGCGGATGCGGACAACTTCGGCGAGGGCGTAGACGAAGATTTTGCCGTCGCCGATCTTGCCGGTGTGGGCGGCCTTGGAAATGGTTGCGATGGCCTTGTCGACTTGCTCGTCGGCCACGGCGGCCTCGATCTTGACCTTGGGCAGGAAGTCCACCGTGTACTCGGAGCCACGGTAGATTTCAGTGTGGCCCTTCTGGCGGCCGAAGCCCTTCACTTCGGTGACGGTCATGCCCTCGATGCCGATTTCGGCGAGGGCGTCCTTCACTTCTTCGAGCTTGAAAGGCTTGATGATGGCGACGACGAGTTTCATGGTGGTGTTAGGTTGGTTTGTGCGTTCGGTTGAGCAAGTCCGCTTATGCAAGCCCCGTGCCAATGATTCGGCAGGGCTGAGGGAGCTCAGGATTGGCGATAATTGTGCAAAAGATGCCTCACTTCGTGCAATTTGTCGGCAGATTTGAGTCCCGGGAGGATTTCCACGCCGCTGTTCAGGTCGAGGCAGGGAGCTCGGGTTTGCTGCAGCGCCTCCAGCACGTTCTCTGGAGAAAGTCCGCCGGCAAGAACCCAGAGCTTCTCGGGGTGGGCGCGGCTCAGCGCCGTGAATCGGGTCCAGTCCGATCGCCTGCCGGTCCCTCCGAAGGCGTCCTTTGAATGGGCGTCGTGGACGAATCCCGAGGCCAGCTCGTGCAGCCCTTCCGGCCAGGGCAAACCGTCGGTCAGCCGGGGGGCCAGCCAGAGCCGGTCCTTGCCGACGCGTCGGGAAAGAGCCGCGGAATCGCAGGCCTCGGAGGTCGGATCGTAGTGGACCTGAATCAACGCGAAGCCCTCCTTGATCAGGCCTTCGGCCTCCTCCGGGGAGGGGTTCACGGTCACCGCCACCCTGGATCCGGCCGGAATCTCGCGGAGCAAGGCCGCCCTTCTTTCCGCAGGGACGAAGCGCGGCGAGTGGTCCCAGCAGTTGATGCCCAGGTAGTCAGCCCCGGCCCGAAGGGCCAGGGTGGCGTCGGCGGCGTGGGTGATGCCGCAGACTTTGATGCGCACCGGGCCGATCACGGGCTGAGCGCCGTGATCACGGCGTCACGGATGGCGGCGGCGGTCGGTGCGGACGCGGTCGCGGCCAGCGGGATGCCGGCCTTGCGGAGGGCGTCCGCGGTGGTGGCTCCCACGGCGACCGCCTTGGGCTGCTTCGCGCCGGCTTCCGGCCTCAGGGAGGCGGCCTGATGGACGAAGGACTCCACGGCCGACGGGCTTGCGAAGACGATGGCGTCCGCCCCGCGTCGACGGAATTCGGCGGCCTCGGGGGAGTCTCCGACCGGATTCTCCTCTGTCCCGTAGACTTTCAGGGTGTCCACGATCGCCAGGCCGCCGTCGCCCAGCATGCGTGGCAGCTCGGGGGAGTTCAGGTTCCCGGTGATCACGAGCACCTTCTGGTTCTCGACGTCATGCTTTTCAATCAGCTGCTGTCCGAGCGCGCGTGCGTCGGACTGGGCGGCGGTGAGGTCCGACTCGAGATGGTAGCCCCTCAGCTGACGTTCGGTCGCCGGTCCTACGCAGGCGAAGCGGGCTCCGCCCACCGAGCGGATGTCCGCGAAGCGCTCGAAGAAGCGGTCGAAGAACCCGCGCACGCCGTTCGGGCTGGTGAAGACGATCCAGTCGTACTGGCTGATGCCGTCGAGCACCTCGGTGAGCACGGCGTCATCCGGCTCGAAGCTGATGGCGATGAGCGGCAGTTCGGAGACCGCCGCGCCGGCCTCGGTGAGCGCGGCCTTCCAGTCGGCCCCCCGGCCCTCGGGCCGGGTCAGCACCACCAGGCGGTCTCGGAGCGCGGGCTTGCTCATCGGGGCAGTATCTTGCGGAGGATTTCATTCGCCAGCAAGGAAGCGGCGGCGACGTCGGTCGCGGGGAAGGGCAGGGTGCGATGCCCGAAGTCGGCGCGGAAGAGGCGGACCGCTCCGTCGGCGTGATGGCAGGCGAAGGCCGTGTGGCAGCCCTCCCCGAGCTTGGCCAGGAAGAGCCGTTCGACCGCGACGGAGAAGGTCGTGGTCCCGCAGCCCACGGTCGCGAATCTGCCGATGTCGGCCGTACGGCACTGCAGGGCGACGGCTCCCTGGCCCGCCGCCGGCACCATCCGGTCGAGGCTCACCCGCTCGAAGCTCAGGCCTGGCCAGCCGCGGATCGCCAGCCGGTCCAGTCCGGAGGCGGCGAGGAAAGAGCCGTCGGCGTCGCCGGCCGCGATCTTCTTCAGCCGGGTGTCCACGTTGCCGCGGAGCTCCGTCCATTCCGCCGCCGGAAACATCAGCGCGCCTTGCGCACGCCGACGGGGGCTGCCCGTGGCGATCTTCGAAAGGTCCGACGAGGCGTCACGCCGGACGAGCACGTCGCGCGCGTCCTCGCGGCGCAGGCAGCAGGCGATGGCCAGGCCCGTCGGCATTTCCGTGGGCAGGTCCTTGGAGCTGTGCACGGCGAGGTCCGCTTCGCCGCGAAGCAGCGCCTGTTCGAGTTCGGCCGTGAAGAGCCCCTTGCCGCCCTGTTTCTCCAGCGACCACGCCGCCTGACGGTCGCCGGTGGTAGTGAGCACCCGCACTTCGGTCTCCATGCCGAGCGCGGCGCGCACCCGTCCGGCGGCGTCATGGGCCTGCTGCAGGGCCAGCGGGCTTCCGCGGGTGACGATGACGACGGGTCCGGCCATGTTTCAGCCCTTGATGAGCCAGAGGACGGCCCAAGCGAGAGGAATCATGAGGTTGGCCGTCGTCAGGACCCAGGCGGCGGCCCTGACCGCCTTGGACGGGTGGTCTTGGCCGCAGAGGTAGGCCGCCACGGCGCCGCAGAGCGCGGCCGGGATGGCCACCTTGACGCCCAGCATGAGCATCCGTCCGGAAGCGTCACCGACCTTTCCGAGCCAGACGTCGAGCCCGCCCGCCGCCATCTTGCCGGCGGCCCAGAGCGTGCCGGCGGGGATGAGCAGGGCGAAGGCCTGCACCTTGCGGTAGACGCTGAGCTCCTCTTCGTCCTGGACGGTCCCGTGCACCCGGTCAGCAAACCCGCCGGCGGCGGACTTTCCAAGTTTCAAGTGCTCAACCCGGTCAGTGGCCCAGGCCTTCGTGCTCCTTGATGTACTCCTGCTTGAGGCCGAGCGCCTCGGGCGCGTGGAGCACCAGCATCTTCATGCGCACGTCGGCGGGCACGTCGGCTGAGGTCGCCTTGGAGATGACGATCATCAGGCCGATGGAGAGGGGCACGGCCCAGATGGCGGGCTGTTCGCAGAGGATGCGCAGGAGCGGATGCGCCACCCAGAAGTCCGCGAGCGACTTCACCGAGTACACGTCGGAAAGGGTGGTCAGCGTGATCGCGGCTAGGGCGGCGAGGCCGCCTCCGAGCATGCCGGCCGCGGCGCCCTTCATCGTCATGCCACGCCACCAGACGCTCATGAACAGCAGGGGGAAGTAGCTGGCCGCCGCGATGGCGAAGGCCTGCCCGACGAGGAAGTTGATGTTGGGCTTCTCGACCTGGGTCCCGAGCGCGACCGCGAGGGCGCCCACGATGACGGAGGACCACTTGAAGGCCTTGAGACGCTGCTCCGGGGTGGACTGCGGACGCAGGATGCGCCCGTAGATGTCGTGGGCGAGCGCTCCGGTCATGGAGACGAGCAGGCCCGAGAAGGTGGACATGAAGGCCGCGAAGGCGCCCGCGCAGGTGATGCCCGAGAGGATCGAGCCGAGGAGCGGGTGGTCCTTGCCGGCCAGCAGCGTGGGCAGCTCGAGCACGACCTTGTCGGTGCCCTTGGCGCCGACGGCGTCGTAGAGCTCGGGCGTGAGGGATCGGCCCAGCACGCCGTAGACGGGCGGGAAGACGTAGAAGACGCCGATGAGGATCATGACCCACATGGTGGTGCGTTTCGCGGCCACGCCGTCGGGGTTGGTGTAGAACCGGACGAGGATGTGCGGCAGGCCGGCGGTGCCGCACACGAGCGCGATGATCAGCGAGTAGGTGTAGAGGAGCGAGTAGGGGCGGCGGGCGGCCTCGAGCTCGGCCTTCGCCTCAGGGGAGGGCGCCGACTTGAGGGCGGTGTCGACGGCCTTGGTGGTGAGGCTGCCGAAGGGCGCGATCCACTGCTCGTCCTTCGGCGCCTTCGCGGGCAGGGCCTTGCGCTCGACGGCGGCGGGGGCCGCGGCCGCATTGGCCCCGAGGTGCTCGTGGTAGTGCCCGACGACCGACGCGAGGACGAAGACCGGCAGGGCGATGGCGAACATCTTCAGCCAGTACTGGAAGGCCTGCACGAGGGTGATGCCCTTCATGCCGCCGAGGGAGACGTTGAGGGTGATGACCGCGCCCACGACCACGACGCCGGCCCAGTAGGGCAGGCCGGGGAAGATGTACGCGAGGGTGGTGCCGGCGCCCTTCATCTGCGGCATGGTGTAGAAGAAACCGATGAAGAGGACGAAGCAGACCGCGATCTTGCGGAAGAGGGGCGAGTCGTAGCGGCCCTCGGCGAAGTCCGGGATGGTGTAGGCGCCGAAGCGACGCAGGGGGCCCGCGATGAAGAGCAGGAGGAAGAGGTAGCCGCAGGCGTAGCAGACGGGATACCAGAGGGCGTCGTATCCGTTGAGCATCACCATGCCGGCCACGCCCATGAAGGAGGCGGCCGACAGGTATTCGCCGGAGATGGCGGAGGCGTTCCAGCCGACGGAGACCGAGCGGCCCGCGACGAAGAAGTCGCCGGCGCTCTTGGACTTGCCGGCGGACCAGAATCCCATCGCGACCGTGACAGCCACGGTGGCCAGGGCGAGGGCGGCGATCCAGGGGTCGACGGTCATGGCGAGCAGGGCGTTCATGGATCAGGAACGGGAGCCGTCCTTGGCGGCTTCGGCTTCGGCCTTCTCCAGCGCGATCGAGCGCCGGATGAAGACGTAGGAGATGACCCACACGAAGGGGAAGAAGAGGACGCCCAGAATCAGCCAGGTCAGGGTGAACCCGCCGATGCGTCGGGCCATGAGCTCCGGCTGCCAGTAGTTGAGCAGGGGCAGGGCGACCAGGGCCACGGCGAAGCAGAGGGCGCAGGCGATGGAAAGCTTGAGCTGGTCGCGCATCAGCTTGGCCAGGAAGGCGTCCGAATGGATAGGGTCGGTCGGGGGCTCTTTCATCGGGGTGGGGTAACCCATCCAGCGAAGGGTAGGCACTGACTGCAACCCTCCGTCCATCAGATGCAACAAAGTTGCATTTATGACTTGCGAGGCCGTCGGAACTTTCCAAACAAAGCGTCACTCATGAGACATCTATCAGCAGTTTTCCTGTTATCCGCCGTTTCTCTGCCGTCGTTAACGGCTCAGACGCCCAAGGCGATGGAGACGATCACCGTCAAGGGATCCTCCATCGGAGGGGTCGTCTCCGCCGACACGCCCGCGCTGCTCATCGGTCCCTCGGAGCTCGCGCTGCTGTCTGCGAACAACGTCGGAGACGCGCTCAGCTCCCTGCCCGGCGTGGCCAACAGCCAGTTCGGTCCGAACGCCGGCCGTCCGGTCGTCCGCGGTCTCGACGGCGACAAAATCCGCATCCTGCAGAACGGCACGGCGCTGCTCGACGCCTCCGCCGCCAGCCCGGACCACGCGGTGGGCGTGGATCCGCTGTCGTTGCGTGAGATGCAGATCTATCGCGGGCCCTCCGCGCTGCTTTATTCAACCAGCGTCCTCGGCGGCGTGGTCAACCTGACGGACAACCGCATCGCCGCACAACGCATGGGGACCGGCGCGACGTTGGCCGGCCGCACGGGGTCGGTCGACAATCTCGCCGCCGGAGGCGTCAAGGCCCATGCGACCGCCGGCGACTGGGTCGTTCATGCGGATGGATTCGCCCGTTCCACCGACGATCTCCGCACCCCTGTCGGACGCATCAACGACTCGGGATCCGAGGCGGTCGGCGGCGGTTTCGGCGTGAGCAAGGTGTGGGAAGGCGGGTTCGTGGGCATCTCCTGGTCGGCTCTGGACAACGACTACGGCGTGGCGGAGCCAGGAATCGTCATCGGGCTGACGCAGCGCCGTTGGGAAGTCGCGGGGGAGGCCGGCCTGGACGGCGCCGTCCGCAAGGTGTCCTGGCGCGCCGGCATCATGGACTATGAGCACACGGAGTTCGAAGGCGGCCTGGTCGGCTCCACCTTCACCAACCAAGGCTTTGACGCGCGCATCGACCTCACTTTGGCCCGCATCGGCTCGACGGAGGCGGTCATCGGCGTGCAGGGAGGCTCCTTCGATTTCGAGGTCGTCGGTGACGAGGCCTTCCTGCCGACCACGACGAACCGCAGCGCGGCGCTCTTCGGCTCCTTCGTCACACCCTTCGCAAGTCCTAGCCTCCGTCTGCGCTACGGCTTCCGTGTGCAACGTGACTCGGTCTCGGCCGACGCGTGGACGCACGACGGCGTGGTGATCAATCCTCCCGCCGCCCGACGCTCCTTCACGCCGCTCGGTCTCTCCGCCGCCCTGGAGAAGGACCTTGGCGCCGACTGGCGCACGACCCTCACGGTCAGCCGCGTGGAGCGCGCGCCCAATTATCAGGAACTCTTCGCCGACGGACCTCACGTGGGGACGGACGCCTATGAGGTGGGCGATCGCGACCTGGGCAAGGAGCGGGGCTACGGAATCGAGTGGGAGGTCGCACGCGTCACGGGACGGGTCACCGGCAGCGTCTCCGCCTTCTACAATCGGTACTCATCCTTCATCACGCTCATCGAGAACGGATATGGTCCCGACCTTACCGGAACCGGAGGCCCGAACTTCAGCTCCGGCGGTCTCGATGAGCTCGTCCGCTACGATTTCACTTCCGTGCCTGCGCACCTTTACGGAGCCGAGGCCAGGTTGAACTATGCGGCGCTGCAGGGTGAGTCCGCCAAGGTGAACGTCGAGCTTTTCGCGGACACGCTTCGCTCCTCACGGCGCGACGGAGCCGGCGCCTTGCCGCGCATCTCTCCGGGTCGCGTCGGCCTCGGCCTGAACGGACTCCTCTCGGGTTGGGACTGGAAGACCGAACTCGCCTACTTCCTCACGCAGGACGACCCTGCCGCGGACGAGTCGCGCACCTCGGGCTACCCCATGCTCAGCGCCTCCCTGGGGCATTCCTTCCGACTGGCTGGAGCGGACGCTCGTCTGACATTGCGGGGCATCAACCTGCTGGACCGCGAGGCTCGCAATCCTTCGTCCTTCATCAAGGACCTCGTGCCTCTGCCGGGACGTGGCGTGGAGCTGGGGCTGCGGTTGACTTTCTGAACTCAGTTCCGACCGAGCGCGTTCTGGCGGACGGCCCCTTCAGTTTGTTCTAGCACCCTCGCGGTTCCTACGCTTAATGCAGCGCATGCGAACCCTGCCCCTGCTGATTGTCGCTGCATCGGCATCCCTGCTGCGTGCGGATCCGGTTCCGAAGCGCATGGAGGAGATCGTCGTGATGGGCCGGCAGGACAGTCTGCTCGGCTTCGCCGACTCCGCCACGATCGGCGTCACGGGCGCGGTGCAGCTCTCGGAGCGTCCGTTGCTCCGCCCCGGTGAGGTGCTCGAGACGGTGCCCGGTCTGATCATCACGCAGCACGCCGGCGGCGGGAAGGCCAACCAGTACTTCCTCCGCGGCTTCAACCTCGATCACGGGACGGACTTCGCGACGTTCATCGACGGCGTGCCGCTCAACATGCCTTCGCACGGCCACGGCCAGGGCTACGCGGACATGAACTTCGTCATCCCCGAGCTCATCGAGCGCGTGAACTATCAGAAGGGGCCTTACTATGCGCAGACGGGGGACTTCGGCACCGCCGGAGCCGCCTACCTCGAGACTTTTCGTCGGCTGCCCAAATCGCTGCTGCTGCTCGAGGGCGGTTCGTTCGGCTACGGCCGGGCGCTGGTCGCCGACACGGTCAAGGCCGGTTCCGGCGACCTGCTCTACGCCGTGCAAGGAACCCATTCCGACGGGCCGTGGGAGATGGGTGACGATTTCCGCCGGGCCAACGGCCAGCTGACCTGGTCTCGCGGGGACGACCACGACGGCTTCTCGACCACCTTGCGCTTCTATCAGGGCGAATGGCGGACGAGCGACCAGATCCCGCTCGCGCTCGTGGAGTCGGGCGCGCTCTCGCGTTGGGGCAACATGGACCCGACCAACGGCGGAGACTCGCACTACGTCTCCTGGTCGGCCGACTGGCGCCATCGTCACGGCGGCTCGGAAGACCGTCTTCAGGCCTACGTGTTCCGCTACGACCTGGACCTGTTCTCCAACTTCACTTATGCGCTGAACGACCCGGTGCGCGGCGACCAGTTCGAGCAGCAGGACGCGCGGACGGCGGCCGGTTTCAGCTACGCCCACCACGTCCACGGGCAGTGGGGCGATCGTCCCACGGAGACCTCCGTCGGACTCCAGTTCCGTCACGACTGGGTCAAGAACGGCCTCTACGCTACGGATGACCGGCAGCGCCTCTCCACGACCTCGCAACATGAGTTCGGCGTTGGCACCGTGGGTGTTTTCGCCGAACACCGCGTGCAATGGACGCCGGGCTTCCGCAGCGTCATCGGCGGCCGCGGCGACCTGCAATTCGCCGACGTCGACTCGCTGGCCTCGCCCGCCAACTCGGGGGACGCCTCGACGGCCCTCTTCAGCCCGAAGCTGACGCTCGTCCTCGGGCCTTGGGACAAGACCGAATACTTCTTCCAGGCCGGCTACGGGTTCCACAGCAACGACGTCCGCGGCGCCACGCTCGCCTCAGGCCCGCTGCGCGGCCTCGTTCCGGCCCGCGGCGCGGAGGTCGGCATCCGCACCCTCGCCATCAAGGACCTGCAGAGCACCCTTTCGCTCTGGTATCTGCGCACGCAGTCCGAACTCGTCTTCATCGGTGACGCCGGCACGGTCGAGCCTTCCGACGCCAGCGACCGCTACGGGGTCGAGTGGGCCAACTACTGGACGCCTTTCCCCTGGCTTTCGTTCGACCTGGACGTCGCGGCCTCTCAGGCGCTTTACAGCGACCTGCCGACCGGCGCGCGCAGCGTGGAAGGCGCCATCGACACGGTCGTGGCGGCCGGGGTCACCGTGAGGAATCAGTCGGGGTGGTCGGGCTCCTTGCGGCTCCGCTACTTCGGCCCCCGCGATCTCGACGCCGCCGGCTCCGCCCGTTCGGATGAGACCGCCATGCTCAACGCCTCGGTCGGCTACCAACTAAACCCCAACTGGCAGGCGACCCTCAGCATCCTTAATCTGCTCGACCGCGAGGACCAGGACATCGCCTACTATTACGAGTCCTCGGCCACCGGCGGCACCGACGGAATCCACTTCCATCCGGTCGAGCCCATCCAGTTCCGGCTCGCCCTGACCGGAAGATTCTGAGGCCCAAGGTAGGTTTGACCCGAAGGGAGGCCGGTCTGACGATGGCGGCAGCCCCCATGTGTCTCCGCTTCCTGCTCCTCTCCTTGGCCGCATCCGCCGTCGCCGCCGACAGACCCAACGTGCTGTTCGTCCTCTCCGACGACCACAGTTACCCTTACCTGAGCTGCTACGGCGATCCGAACGTGCGCACTCCCGCGCTCGACCGTCTGGCCGGTGAAGGCATGAAATTCAGGAAGTTTTTCACGTCCGCTCCGCAGTGCGTGCCCTCGCGGGCCGCGTATCTCAGCGGTCGCTCTCCCGTGGCCGCCCGCATCACGCGCTTCTCTTCGCCGCTGCCGCGTGACGTGCACACGTTCCCGGAAGTCCTGAAGAAGGAGGCGGGCTATTACGTGGGCGTCGTCGGCCGTTCCTATCACCTCGACGGTTCGGCCAAGGGGGATGATGAGCTGGGACGTTTCCTCATGGACGGAGGCTACAAGACCTTCAAGGACCGCTTCGACGTGGTCGAGGGCGGCTCCGACACGCAGGCGGTGTCCCAGACCGAGGCCTTCCTCGAGGGCCGTCCGAAGGACAAGCCTTTCTGCCTCTGGGTGAACTTCAGCGACCCGCATCACGTCTGGAACGCCCCGGCCTCCTATCGACCCGGCCCCGCCTCGCTCAAGCTGCCCGGTCACGTGCCCGACCTGCCTGGCGTACGCGAGCAGTATGCCGACTATTGCGCCGAGGTTAACCGCGTCGATGAGACCATGGGCAAGGTGCTCGCCGTCCTCGACCGGATGGGGCTGGCGAAGGACACGCTCGTCATCTTCGCGGGCGACAACGGTCAGGCGCTCCCGCACGGCAAGGGTTCCCTTTATGATCCGGGCTGCAACGTGCCCTTCGTCGTGCGCTGGCCCGGCGTCGTCGCTCCCGGCGGCGATTCCTCCGCGCTGCTCAGCGGCGAGGACGTCGGTCCCACCGTGCTCGCCGCCGCCGGCGTCAAGCCCG
>JBJTTY010000090.1:0-5487 GCA_046080425.1 Verrucomicrobiota bacterium | reverse complement strand
GTGAAATATGCTACGTCGGACGTCGTGAACGCGGCGGCGGCCGTAGTGTCCGTCCCCGAGGCGGTCGTAGCTGAACCGGCGTTGAACCAGTTGGCGGTGGCAGTATCCCAGTTACCCGTGCCGCCCAGGCCGGCGGCGCTGGAGTTCGTGTCCCAGAAAAAGTTTGCCGCACGTGCGCGGGGGGCCAGACCGACCGACAGAACCGACGCCGCGACCATCAGGGTGGCGCGGGAAACGAGAGGTCGGAGTCTCTTAAATTTCATTAGATATACTCAGAAAGTGTCACTTGGAGGTGACGCTTTTTCGGGGATGATTCAAGGGTGAGGCGTTTACCCCAATGGGCAACCATATTGGAGATGAAAAACGGCCATAAGTATTATTTTTCTCAACCGTTAGTTATTCACCACTAGAGCCAGAACGACCCATACAAGATCATCGAAAGGGTCTATTTAAGATTGAAATCAATCTTAAATAGATTTAACGACTGTTTTAGTCTATAAAGTGCGAACGAGGTCAGCCAACAAAGCCATCCCGAGCCCTACGATTCCAATGAGGGTCTCGGTGATGGTCCAGGTGCGAAGGGTCTGGGCCACGGTGAGGCCCAGGCACTCCTTGACCATCCAGAAGCCGCTGTCGTTGAGGTGAGAGAGGAACAGCGAACCGCTGCCGATGGCGATGACCAGCAGCTCAGGGCTGGCACCGGGCGTCGCGATGAGCGCCGGCGCCAGGAAACCCGAGGCGACGGTGATGGCCACGGTCGCGGATCCGGTGGCCACGCGGATGAAGGCCGACACGAGCCAGCCGTAGACAAGCAGCGGCAGGCCGGCGTCGGAAGCCAGCGCCGCGAGCTCACGGTCGATGCCGGCCTCGCGCATCACGCGGGCGAAGCCCCCTCCCCCGCCGACGAGCACGAGGGTCATGCCAATGCCGGCGACGCTGGCCTCGGAGAACTTCAGGAGCTCGGTCGCGCCGCGCCCGCAACGCGAACCGAAGGCCCACATGGCGAAGAGCACGGAGAGCAGCAACGCCATCACGGGATGACCGACGAAGAGCAGCGCCGCGCCCCACGCGGTCGACGCGGCGTCAGGCACGTAGGCGTTCTTCACCAGGACTTCGACGACCGTGCCGCCGAGCAACAGGATGACCGGCAGCAGCACGGTGAATAGGGTCAGACCGAAGCCGGGCAAGGTCTGCCCTGAACCCACGGAAGGGCTGTATTCAGGGGTCGGAACGTGCACGTAGCGCACGGCGGCACGGGCGAAAAGCGGACCGGCCACCGCGGCCACGGGGATGCCGAGCACGAAGGCCCAGAGGATGACGAGGCCCATGTCGGCCTTGAGCGCCTCGATGGCCACGACGGGGCCCGGATGCGGCGGCATGAGGCCGTGCATCACGGAGAGGAAGGAAAGCAGCGGCAGGACGAGACGCAGGAAGGGCTGGCCGGTCTCCTTGGCCAGGGTGATGACGATCGGCAGGATGAGCAGCAGGCCGACGGCGAACCAGGTGGTCATGCCGACGCATACCGCGAGCAGGATGATGCACAGGCCGATGCGCGAGGGCCCGAGCGTGCGGATGAAGGTGCGCGCAAGGACGCCGGCGCCGCCGGACTCGGCGAGGAGCTTGCCGAAGACGACGCCGAGGACGATGATGGAGCCCGTTCCCGCCATGGTGGCCCCGAAGCCGTCCTGGAAGGCCTTCAGCACGGCGGTCATACCCAGCCCGGGCGCGCCGGAACCGACCGCGATGACCGTCGCCCCCAGGGCGAGGGAGCTGATCAGGAGGGCGATGAAGGGGTTGAACTTGAGCCGCGTGACCAGCAGGACCAGGACGGCGATGGCGAGCAGGGCGTAGAGCATCAGGGCTTCGGCGGGGCGACCGTGGCACGAGTAGCGCCCACGCTGATGCCGCCGTCAACCAGCAAGGTCTGGCCTGTCACGTAACGGCTCTCCTCCGACGCCAGGAAGACCACGGGACCGGCGAGGTCGCCGACGGCGCCGGGTCGCTTAAGGGGGATGCGGTCGCAGAGATACTCGACCCACTCCTTCTGCTCGTAGAGGACGGCGTTCTGCGCGGTCTTGAACCAGCCGGGGGCGAGGCAGTTCACGGTCACGCCATGGCGGCCCCAGTCGTCGGCCAGACTCATGGTGAGCTGCTTCACCCCGCCGCGGCTCGCGCCATACGGAGCGAGTCCGGCGTAGCCGGCGACGCAGGTGACGGACCCGATGTTGATGATGCGGCCGTAGCCGCGCGCAATCATGCCCGGCGCAACGGCCTGCGCGGTGAAGAAGGTGCCGCGGAGGTTGGTGTCGAGGATGGTGTTCCAATCCTCCCAGGAGACCTCGAGGGCGGGCTTGCGGACATTGCAGCCGGCGTTGTTCACGAGGATGTCGATGCGGCCCATGAGGCGCTCGACTTCGGCCACGCCCGCTTGGATGGAAGCGTGGTCACGCACGTCGAGGGCGACGGCGCAGGTGCGACGTCCGAGGGCCTCGATCTCGGCCCGGAAGGGGGCCAGCTTGGCGGCGTCGCGGCTCGACATGGCGATGTCGGCGCCGGCCTGCGCGAGGGCGCGCGCAAAGTGCTGGCCGAGTCCGCGGCTGGTGCCGGTGACGAAGGCGACCTTGCCGGTGAGATCGAAGAAGGGCTGGCTCATGGTCTCAGGAACGTGGGGCGACAATGACCTTCATGACGCCGGGTGCGCCGGCATGCAGGCGGTCGAACCAGGCGGGGCCCTCGACGAGCGGAATCACGGCGGAGATGATGCGATCGACGCGGATGCGGCCGGAGGCGAGCAGGCGGATGCACTCGGGATATTCGCCGGCGGAGGCGCAGGAGCCCTGCAGGCGGACCTGCCGGGTGACGACGGACTGGAGCGGCAGTTCGACCTTGGGCGAAAGGTTGCCGACGAGGGTGACGGTGCCGCCCTTGCGCACGCAGGCCACGGCGGACTGCACGGTGACGTTGACCCCGACGCACTCGAAGACGGCGTCAGCCCCCTGCCCTTCGGTCAGGCCCTTGACGAAGGCGGCGACGTCGCCGGAGGCGGGATTGAAGGCGTGCGTGGCGCCCAGTTCCTTGGCCACGGCGAGGCGGGAATCCTCGGTGTCGACCGCGATCACCTGCGAAAAACCGGCGATTTTGGCGGCCTGAAGGGTCAGGAGGCCGATCATGCCGGTGCCGACGACAACGGCGGTGTCCCCCTCGGAACAGGGGGTCAGGCGCACGGCGTGGACGCCCACGGAGACGGCCTCGATCATGGCGGCCTCGTTGAAACCGAGTTCGTCGGGGATGGTATAGATGATGCGCTCGGGGACGGCGACGAGTTCGGCGAAGGCGCCGTGGCGACGGTAGTCGCCGCAGGACACGCCAAGGACCTGGCGATTGTCGCAGAGGTTGACGTCACCGCGACGGCAATGGGCGCAGGTGCCGCAGTAGACCGTGGAGTCGAATGTCACGCGCTGACCGGGCTTGAAGCGGGTGACGGCGGAGCCGACGGAGCGGATGACCCCCGCGGCCTCATGCCCCATGACCAGCGGCGGGATGCGACGGCCCGTCGAGCCGTCGTAGCCATGGATGTCGGATCCGCAGATGCCGCAGGCGCGCACCTCGACCAGCACCTCGTCGGCGCCGCAGACCGGATCCGGCACGTCCGTGCAGGCCATCTTTTTGTATTCGGTGAGGAGCAGGGCTTTCATCGGGAGAAGCGGGGGGGACGGGAAGGTAAGGAAGGGGGGATGGGCCGAGGGGGCAAGACTTGGGAGGATGGAAGGATGGCAGAGGACTGAGTCGATGACGGATGGCAGAGTCGATGACAGAGGGCAGAATGGAGGACTGAGTGGAGGGCCGAGTGGAGGGCTGAGTTGATGACTGAATCGATGACAGAGGGCTGAATCGATGACGGATGGCAGAGGACAGAATCCACCTTGGAGGGCAGAGTGGAGGGTTGAATTGAGCCAAAAGCAGTCGTCACTTAAGGCAACGGGTGCGCCCCTTGCCCACGTGTCACCGTGCCCACGTGCCCCCAAATACAATGGCTGACCAAGGGTGGTCAGCCCTACCTTTGGTTTGCCTACCCTTGTCCGCCGCCCTACCCCTTCGCGCATGAAGCTCATCCCCGCCTTCTGCCTCTCCGTCGTGACGGCCTTCGCCGCCGAGCCCATCAAGTATTCGGTCGAGCGGCTCGACGCCGCAATGGACTCGCTGATTGCAATCGACGCCAAGTTCGAAGTGCTCTCGACCGGCTATAAATGGTCCGAGGGCCCGGTTTGGTTCAAGGACCGCATCCTTTTCTCCGACGTCCCTTCGAACGCGGCCTACTCTTGGAAGGAAGGCGACGGACAGGCGCCGGTCTTCCTAAAGCCGAGCGGCACGGACGCGCCCTCGGAACGTCAGGGCTCCAACGGACTGGCAGTCGACACCAAGGGCAGACTGATCCTTTGCCAACATGGCGCCCGCCGCGTCGCGGCCCTTGTGGACGGCAAGTTCGTCCCCCTGGCCGGAAAATTCGAAGGCAAGCGCTTCAACAGCCCCAACGACCTGGCGATCGCCAAGGACGGCACGGTCTACTTCACCGATCCGCCTTACGGGCTGGGCGGAGAGAAGGCCGAAGTCGACTTCCACGGTGTCTATAAGCTCTCCACCGACGGAAAAGTGTCGCTCATCACGAAAGCCGTGCAGTGGCCCAACGGCATCGCGCTCAGCCTTGACGAGAAGACCCTCTACCTCGCCGTCTCCGACGGCAAGAATCCCAGGGTCGCCGCCGTGGGCGTCAACGGCTCCGGACTGCGCGACGTCTTCCTGGCCGCGCCACTCAAGGCGCAGGGACGCCCAGGAAGCTGCGACGGACTCAAGTTGGACCAGCAAGGCAACCTCTGGACGACCGGCCCAGGCGGCGTGCTCATCCTGTCTCCGGAGGGCAAGCACCTCGGCTCTCTGATGCTCGGACAGCCTTCGGCAAATCTCGCCTGGGGCGAGGACGGGCGCACGCTTTACATCACTTCAAAGGACCGCCTCGTTCGCGTGAAGACCAAGGTGAAGGGCGCGGGATTCTGAGTGAGCATCCGCCTTGGGTAGGGCTGACCGCCCCCGGTCAGCCGCGGTTGAGCGAGGGCGCTCAACCCTACCCGAGGCATCAGGTAAAGCCCGCCGACTGAAATGACGACTGCCTTTGGCTCAATTCAGCCCTCCACGCAGTCCTCAATTTAGTCCTCCGTAATCGATTCGGCATTTCTGCCCTCTGTCATCGACTCAGTCATCTGTCATCCATTCAGCCCTGCTTGCATCTCCTACTTCCTCTCCACTTTGATGAAATCCAAACCGAGCATATGCTTGGGGGTGGCGGCGGGGTTGGGCGGGAGAATCTTGAAGGTCAGGCGATGCTCGCCGGGCTCGAGCTCGTGCTCGCCTGCGTCCAGCTCGCCGGTGGTCACGACCTGCGCGGATTCGTAGAGGTCGAGGGGGCCGCCGAAGAGGGTCTTGCCGTCGAGG
>JBJTTY010000089.1:0-1180 GCA_046080425.1 Verrucomicrobiota bacterium | reverse complement strand
CACGCCGGTGCGAGGCGACGTCATGACGGTCATCCGCGCCTCCGGCGGCATCGCCGGCACGTTCGGCGACCTGGTCAATCAGAACTACGCCACCTGGCTGATTTACGACAACAACCAGTCGCCCGCCCACACCGAGGGCCGTCTCTTCGGCACCGGCCTGCTGCGTGCCCAGACTTTCGCCCACTATTCCGTGACGCATGCGGCCCTGCTGCAGCGCATCTGGGACGCCTCCGTCACGGAGTCCGTCAACTCCGCCGGCGGCGGCAATCCCGCCGGCTTCATCCGCAGTGACACGGGCACGGGCTTCGCCGCCCTGACGGTCCTGTCCGCCCCCACGATCGATGACGCCGTGGCGCTCCTCGGACCTGGTGCGCATCTCGCCGCCGATGACTACGTCCAGACGGTCATGCGTTCGGTGCAGGACGCCGACCGCAACGCCGTCGCCGTCTACGGCGAAGGGCCCTGGAGCCTCTCGGTCGGCTATGCCCGCGCCGACCACCGCTACGTGGCCGCGCCCCAGTCGTCGCTGGATCATTCCCTCGCCTCCGACACCGCCTTCGCTTCCGTCACCCGTCAGGTCGGCGCCTGGGCCGTGGGCGGTTTCTTCGGCTCCAACACGGGTTCGACCGACTACTCCGCCGGCAACGCCGAATACTCCGGCGTGCTGGGCGGACTCTCGGCCTCGGGCCGCGTCCCGGGCCGCTTGCCGCTCAGTCTCCGTCTCTCGGCGGTCTGGACCGACCTCTCCATGGACGTCTCGCGCAACACCTCCGCCGCCTCCGACGTCGGCGTGAGCGGCATGGGAGCCCAGGCCTGGGGCGCGCTCGCGGCGTGGAAGTCGGCCCGCTGGTCGGTGAGCCCGGCCTTCGGCCTTACTTACGGGCGCTCGAAGGTCGACGGCTTCACGGAGACGGGCGGCACCGCTCTGAACGTTGATCCGTTCGACGCCGACTCCCTCCGCGGCTTCGCCGGCGTCACGCTGCGGACCCAGGCCACGCAGTCCGCGGAACTTTCCTTCACCGCAGGCTACGAGCATGAGTTCGGCCAGGATCCGCGCCGCGCCCACGCCACCTTCGTGGACATGCCCGCCGGCGGCATCTATCCGTCGGCCGCCGAGGC
Organism: Verrucomicrobiota bacterium; assembly: GCA_046080425.1. GTDB lineage: Bacteria > Verrucomicrobiota > Verrucomicrobiia > Opitutales > UBA953 > UBA953. The sequence goes on along the minus strand of JBJTTY010000089.1, from coordinate 61 downwards.
GACCTATGACGCGCCCGTCGACGAGCCCGGCTCCCTGCTCGTCATGGCGGGTCTCGGCTGG
>JBJTTY010000088.1:0-7651 GCA_046080425.1 Verrucomicrobiota bacterium | reverse complement strand
CCCATCCGCAATCTCAACGGCGCGATCGACGAGTTTGCCATCTACTCCGCAGTTCTCAGCGAAGCGGAAATTCAGTCTCTTTACCGAAACGGTAAGCCATAATGAAATCCCTGCTATTCACACTCTTTCTCCCGGTGCTTCTCCAGGCTCAACAGGTAGCCAAGCCCACGCCCACCACGCTCGCGCCTGAAGTCACCGCCTCACTCGAATCACATCCGGGTCTCGTTTACGCCCGCTACGGTCAGCGTGAGATGCAACTCGACCTTTGGAAACCCAAAACCCCCTCGCAGACACTGCCTGCCATCATCTGCGTCCACGGCGGCGGCTGGTATAAGGGCAAGCGGGCTGATATGGCCAATCTCGCGCAGGCCTTGGCCGCGAAAGGCTTCGTCACCGCCACGATCAGCTACCGACTCAGCGGCGAGGCGAAGTTCCCCGCCGCGATACAGGACTGCAAAGCGGCGGTGCGCTTCCTTCGGGCGAACGCGGGGAAGTTTGGCATCAACGCGAATGCCATCGGCGTCACCGGTCTTTCTGCGGGCGGCCACCTCGCCGCGCTGCTCACCACCAGCGATGGCGTAAGGGAACTCGAAGGCAATGGCGGCAACGGCGACCAATCCAGCGCCGTGCAGGCCGGCATCGCCATGGGCGCGCAGAGCGACCTCGAGAACGAGCGTATCCGGGAACTCTCCGCGCGTCCCAACGACCCCTTTTACCGCACGTTCCTCGGTGCGTCGCTGAACGAGATACCGCAAACGTACGCGCTCGCCTCCCCGCGCCGTCACCTCGACAAATCAGATCCTCCGCTGCTCTTCATGACCGGCGAACTCGACGACCCCAGCACTCACGCCGAATCAATGCGCATTGACCTCATGGGCCAAGGCATCCCCACCGGCCTCATCCTCCTGCCCCAAGCACCCCACGGATTTCTCATTCAGCAGCGCCCGTTCGACCTCGCCGTGAACTCCTGCGCTGCCTTCTTCAGCCTGCACCTGAAGCAGCACGGTCAACCACCCGTGGAGTGCAGCCTGCCCACCTTGTTCAACGAACAGGCACATTGGCAACTCATCGGCTCTGGATACGCTGGGTGCGAGGGTGCCCAGTGGGTCGGCGACACGCTGCACTACGCCGCTCATCATGATGGCTTCGCCTTCAAATGGTCCGAGGCCACCGGTTTCGTCGTCTGGCGCAGGGACTCGCAAGAGGCCACGAGCTTCCGCCCCGATGGCGCGGGTGGCTTCTATGTCGTGGAGCAGACCACGCGGCAACTTACCCGCTGGAATGCCAAAGGCGAGCGCGTGGATGTGCTCGCCGATGCCTTTGAAGGCAAAAAACTCAATCGCCCGAATGATTGCGTAGTGAAGTCCGACGGCAGCGTGTGGCTCACGGACCCCGACTTCCTCTTCTACCAACGTCCCCAGGAGAAAAAAGAGCTGCCCGGCCAGTTCGTGTTCCGATTCGATCCGAAGACCAAAACGCTCACGAAAGCCGCCGAGGGCTTCGCCAAGCCGAACGGCATCGTCTTTTCGCCGGACGAAAAGCACCTCTTCATCACCGACTCCGGCACGCCGAACGTCTTGCGCTTCGCGGTTCACTCCGACGGAACCCTTGGATCGCGCGAAACGTTCGCCACCTTCGCTGAAAAAGGACTCGATGGACTGGCCTTCGACCCACTGGGACGCCTCTGGTGCTGCACCCGTGCCGGCATCCGAATCATCGGCAGAGATGGGACCGTCCTGGGGCTCATCAAGACTCCCGGCAAACCCACCAGTATCGCCTTCGGCCCGGAAGGCCATCTTGCCGTGACCATGAGTGACGGCTGCTTCGTCGTCCTTCCCGAAAGAAAACTTCCAAAAAACGGCACTCGATGACATCAAGACGGGAAACTTCACACACCCTATCCGAAACCATGAATCACCTCACACGCCGTTCCTTCCTCAAAACCGCCGCCTTCGCCGCACCCGCAATCGTCGGCATGAATTCGCTCGTCCGGGCGCAGAGCGCTCGGGAAGGCAAACTCGGCATCGCCCTCTGCGGCCTCGGAGGTTTCTCCAGGCAGTCCATCGCGCCCGAACTTCCGGGCGCGAAGAACGTCTATTTCGCCGGAGCAATCACCGGTGACGCGACCAAAGGACGCGAGTGGGCATCGCAATACGGCTTCCCGGAAAAAAACATCTTTTCCTATGCGGACATGCCGAGGCTGGCCGAGGCGAAGGACATCGCCATCGTGCACGTCGTCACGCCGAACTCGCTGCACGCGGAGCACAGCATCGCCGCAGCCAAAGCGGGCAAGCATGTCATGTGCGAAAAGCCCATGGCGACGAGCGTCGGGCAGTGTGAGGCGATGATCGCCGCGGCGCAGGCCGCCAACGTCTATCTCGGTGTGAACTACCGCCTGCACTGGGAGCCGCATCATGCGAAGGCCATCGAGGCGCTGCGCGGTGGAGCGGTGGGCGACCTCAGCAACGGCAATTATGAATTCTCATGGGGCTATGCGGCCGGCCTCGCCGACCCGGTGAGAGCCGCGACGATCAAGAAGTGGCTGCTGGACCCCAAGATGGCTGGAGGCGGCGCGATGTTCGACACGGGCGTGTATCCCGTGCAGGCCGCGTGTTACCTCACCGGCAAGGTGCCCGTGTCCGTCCGCGCCTTTCCGGCCACGCGGCACAAGGACCTCTTCCCCGAAGGCGTGGAGGAAACGATGAGCTTCGAACTGCTTTTCAACGACGGCTTCCAGGCTCTCTGCCGCGCCAGCTACAGCAACAGCTTCCATCAATGCACCACGCTGGGCCCGAAAGGCAGCGTGGAAATCCTCCCCGGAGACAAAGGTAGCGTCTATGGACAAAGCGGTGGCAACAAACCCAATCCGAAGCGCCTCGTCGTGAACAAAAAGGAAGTGCCCGCCGAAGATACTTTGCAGCTCGCCGTGCTGCTCGACGAGTTCGCCAAGGCCATCACGAACAAGACGCCTTTCAAGGCCGACGGCGCGATGGGCCTGCGCGACATCCGAATCATCGAGGCCATCTATGCCTCGGCAAGACAGGGCGGCATCAGCGTACCGATCAAATACTGAAGAGCAGGCCGCGCATCCGCCATGAGACCATGCTCCATCGCCCTGCTGCGCCTCCTCGGTCTCGACGATAACAAACTCACCCTCTACCACGCCGGCCACTTCAAGCAGCTCAGCCAGTTCGGCGGCACGGTGATCCGGGGGTTGATGGCCTGATAGCAGTTGCGCCCATTTTCCTCGCCTCCGCCCTTCCCCTTCCCCACTTGTCCGGGCGAATGGCCCTGCTCAGCCTCCTTGACGTCTACGTCGGTTTCGGCGGTCCGCCCGTGCTGGACAGGCTCAATCTCCAGATCGAGGCCGGCGAGCGCGTCTGTCTGCTGGGACGCAACGGCGCGGGCAAGACGACGCTGATGCGGGTGGCCGCCGGTGAGACCCAGCCCGACAGCGGCACGGTGTCGGTGCCCGACGGGGTACGTCTGGCGAGACTCACCCAGGAGATCCCCGACTCCCTGCCCGGCACAGTGCGAGAAATCGTGGCCGGAGGACTGAGCGACGCCGATCCGGCCGAAGACTGGGAGAAGGACATCCGGGTCGACGACCTCGTGGCCCGACTCGGCCTGCCCGAAGATCGCGCCTTCGACGACCTTTCGGGCGGACTCAAGCGCCGGTGCCTGCTCGCCCGAGCCCTGGCTTCCGACCCCGGCCTCCTGCTGCTGGACGAGCCGACGAACCACATGGACCTCGATTCCATCCTGTGGATGGAGGAGTTCCTGCTCGAGCGTCGCACGCCGCTGCTCTTCGTCACCCACGACCGCGCCTTCCTGCGCCGGATGGCCAACCGCATCCTCGAGCTGGACCGCGGCAAGCTGACCAGCTGGTCCTGCGACTACGACACCTACCTGGTCCGCAAGGAGGAACTCTTCGAAGCCGAGGAACGCCAACGGGCGGCCTTCGAGAAGAAGCTCGGACAGGAGGAGGCCTGGTCACGCCGTAGCCCAGGCGCCCGTCGCACCAAGTCCAACGCCCGCATGGAGGCGCTCATCAAGATGCGCGCCCAGCGCGGCGCCATGCGCGGCGCGACCGGTTCGGCCAAGATGGAGATCAGCGAAGCCGAACGCTCGGGCGTGCGCGTAGTCGAAGCCGAAAACATCGCCTTCGCCTACCCCGGAGGGCACCCGGTCATCCGTGACTTCAGCCTCAACCTCAGCCGAGGCGACAAGTTGGGCCTCATCGGACCGAACGGCGCCGGCAAGACGACCCTCGTGCGTATGCTGCTCGGACAGCTCGCCCCGACGTCCGGCTCCATCAAGTTCGGCACCAAGCTGGAAGTGGTCTACTTCGACCAGATGCGCGGCCAGATCGACGACTCCAGGACCGTGGCCGAGAACATCGCCGGAGACTCCGACACGGTCGAAGTCCAGGGACGCTCCCGCCACGTCATCAGCTACCTGCAGGACTTCCTGTTCGAACCTTCGCGCGCCCGCTCCAAGGCCAAGGTGCTTTCCGGCGGAGAACGCAACCGGCTCCTGCTGGCCCGGCTCTTCACCAAGCCGGCCAACGTCCTCGTGCTGGACGAACCGACCAACGACCTCGACGCCGAGACGCTCGACGTGCTGGAGGACATCCTGGTCGACTACTCCGGCACGCTCATCGTCGTCTCCCACGACCGCGACTTCCTCGACAACGTCGTCACCGGCACGCTGGTCTTCGAAGGCGACGGCATCGTGACCGAGCACGTGGGCGGATACAGCGACTGGCGCGCGGAGGTCGCCAGACTGGCCGCCGCACGCCGCTCCGCCCCGGCGAAGCCCGTCGAGGCCGCGCCCAAGGGTCCCTCCCCCGCCAAGCTGTCCAACAAGGAACGCAAGGAACTGGAGACTCTTCCGGCCCGGATCGAGCAGCTCGAGGCCGAGCAGGCCGACCTCACCGCCCAGCTGGGCGACCCCGACCTCTATAAGGACGGGGGAGTCAGGGCCGCCGGACTGCAGAAGCGCCTCCAGGAGACCGAGTCTGAACACGCCGCATCCCTGGCACGCTGGATGGAACTGGACGCCAGAAAGTGACCGCAGGGGTCACCGAATGACGGAAGCGACCTACGAGTCGTATGAATGCCGTTTTTTCAACCCCCGGAACTGCGTAAGTTCGTTGCCCGGAACCGGCGGCGACCCATCGTGGAGTCGTGAAGCCGTCCGACCTCCGGAAGCCGCGCAATGTCCTGCTGGCACTCGGCTGGTATGACCATCGTCTGCTCAAGGGCATCGTGAACTACGCCACGGAGAAGCGCTGGCATCTGGCGGCCCACAGCATCATCCACGAAAAGGAGATCCCGCAGGGCTGGGACGGCGACGGCGTGCTCGCGTGGCTGGCGGCCGGCGACGACCTGGCCGCCTTCGTGCGTAAGCTCGGCAAGCCCACGGTGGACTTTTCCCTGCGCCGGCCGGACACGCCCTTCGCGCACGTCGTCCAGGACCACGCCAAGGCCGGCCGTCTGGTCGCCGAGCATTTCGCCTCCCGAGGTCTGCGTCATTTCGCCTTCTACGGAGATTCCGACAACTGGTCCCAGGTGGGTCGGTGCGACTCCTTCGTGAACGAGGTCACGTCCATGGGCCTCAAATGCGAGCGCCTACGCTGGAAGGGGGACCGGACGCCCGCTGACTGGCTCAGACGTCGCCGCTGGCTGGCCGACAGGATGAAGTCGGCCCCGAAGCCGCTCGGGGTCTTCGCCGCAAACGGAACGCTGGCGGTGGAGGTCTGCGAGCTCTGCGAGGAGATCGGACTCAAGGTGCCGGGTGACGTGGCCGTGGTCGGCGTCGACGACCACCTGCTGGCCGTTGGCGGGACCAACCGCTCCATCTCGGCTGTCGACACGAATCTTGAGGAGCAGGGCTACCGCGGCGCGGCGCTGCTTGATCGCATGATGGACGGCGAGAGGAAGCCCGCAGCCCCCGTGCTCATCGCTCCGGCCGGCATCCACACCCGCCTGAGCAGCGACATGATGGCCGTGGGGCACCGGGGCATCGCAAAGGCCCTGCGCTGCATCGAGGCAGGATTCGGCACGAACATCGGCGTCAAGGAGGTGGCGAGGGCCGCGGCGATGTCGGAGCGTGGCCTGCGTCAGGCGTTCCTCAAGCACCTGGGCGCGACTCCGGGCGAACTGATCATCAAGGCGAGGATGGAAGGCGCCAAGAAAATGCTCGCCGCGGGCGACGACAAGGTGGAGACCGTGGCGTCCAGCTGCGGCTACCCCAACATCAACAGTTTCTTCACCGCTTTCCGACGAGAGGTCGGCATGACCCCGTCCGAATACCGCCGGACCCACAGCCAGCTCAAGTGATCTCATGAACATGATTCGCTCCACCCTCGCCCTTGTCATCTTCACCTCGACGTGCCTCGTCGCAGGAGAACTCCCCAGGCCGACTAACCCGAATCCGGGACTGAAGTACTACTATCCGGTCCCTAAGTCGGCCGAACCCAGGACGCATGAGTTTGACGTCGTGATCTACGGCGCCAGCCCGGCCGCGGTGTCGGCCGCCGTGCAGGCCAGGAAGATGGGCAGGACGGCCGGCGTCTTCGTCTTCCGCCGACACGTGGGCGGGATGTCCTCGTCCGGCCTGAGCGACGTCGACTACGGCAAGAAGGAGACGATCGGCGGCATGGCCCGGAAGGTGTTCCTCGATTTCTTCAAAAAGCAGGTCCAGAGCCCCGCGGAGGTCGAGACGCTCTTCCTGACCATACTGACCGAGGCGGGCGTGCCCGTCTTCTTCGAGCATCGCCTGCATTCGGCGGACCGACAGGCCGACCGCATCACGCGCATCGTCTTCGAAAACGGAGACTCAGCCCGCGGCAAGGTCTTCCTGGACACGACCTACGAAGGCGACCTCATGGCCAAGGCCGGCGTGGAGCACGTCGCCGGAAGGGAATCCAACGATGCGTTCGGTGAAAAGCTGAACGGCATCCAGATCGGCGCCGGGCACTCGCCGCACAATTTCCAATGGCGGGTCGACCCCTACCGTGAGCCGGGCAATCCTGCCAGCGGAGTCATCGAGGGCGTGGACCCGGAAGCCTGGTCGCCGGATGACCACGGCAAGGCGGACAAGCGCTACCAGCCGTTCTGCTTCCGCGTGTTCGCCACGCGGAACGATCCCAAGCCCTGGCCGCGTCCGTCGGATTACCGCACGGAGCGCTACGAGCTCCTCAAACGCTACGTCAACGCCGCCCCGAACCCGGAATGGTGGAACCTCGCCTACTCCCGGGGACCGATGAAGCTCAACGAGGGCGACTGCAACGCGGCCGGCCCCGTTTCCCTCGACTACGTCGGTGGCAGCATCCGTTGGGTCGAAGCCGGCTACGAGGAACGGGAACGCATCTTCCAGGACCATGTCAGCTACCAGCAGGGCTACCTGCACTTCCTGGCCAACGACCCCGGGATCCCCGCCGAGCTGCGTCGCAGGGTCAGCCAGTTCGGCCTGCCGAAGAAGGAGTTCCCCGAGACCGACGGCTGGCCCCACGAGCTCTACGTCCGCGAGGGGCGCCGCCTGCGGGGAGACTATGTGGTGAACGAGCATGACTGCCTCGGGAAGACGAAGGTCGAGGACTCGGTAGGCCTCGGCAGCTTCATCATGGATTCGCACGTGGTGCGAC
>JBJTTY010000087.1:0-2964 GCA_046080425.1 Verrucomicrobiota bacterium | reverse complement strand
AGGCAGGGTGCCGAGCCTTTGGCGCAACAGACGTCCTCGGTGCGTCCGCAGGACCGGCAGATGAGGTGATGGTGGTTGTCCCCGACCCGGTCCTCATAACGGGCGGGTGAGCCGGCGGGCTGGATGCGACGCAAGAGGCCTTTTTCAGTGAGCGTTCCCAGCACATTGTAGACGGCCTGCCGGGAGACGGAGCCGATTTCATCCTGCACGGCGTGCTGGATGTCGTCAGCGGTGGCATGAGGCTGCTGATGCACAGCGTTGAGCACGGCGATTCGTTGTGCCGTCACGGGCAGTCCGTGCTTACGTAGGAGGTCGGCCGCATCGACCATGCCCCCCGAGTAAATCAAGGTCTGGACTCTGTCAAAATGAGGGGGCTTATTTTTCTACTCCCGTTTTTCGGGGTAAAAAGTGGGGTCAGGCGCCCAGCGGGAGCCGCCTGACCCCTTTACCCTCAGTCACGATGGGTCTCAGTGCATCTCAACCGCGCAGGAGCCCAGGCCACCCCGGAAGTAGTTGAATTGGACGTTGGGGTGGTCGGCCAGCAGGGACATGGGCACGGCGGCGTCCGGGATCTTCTTGGAGATCATCAGGGCGGTGAGCCTCTGTCCGAGGGGGTTGTCGTGGGTGCCGGCCTGCCAGATGGACACCTTCTCGGCCTTCCAGGTCTCCACCGGGCCGACGGTGATGGCCATCTTGGGGACCATGGTGATGTTGCCGCCGCCGGAGGTGCGGGCGTTCTGGCTGAGGGTGACGGGGTGCAGCTCCACGATGCGGGTCCCGAGCTTGCGGTATTCGGCCGGGGAGGGCGGGGCGTCCTTGTACTTGCCCGTGCGCTTGAGCGGGTCGTTGAAGGCCCAGTGCTTGATGTCGCCCTGGCCGCCCTGCATCACCGCGCAGCGGACGCCGGCGTCCCACGTCTTCACGTAGTCGGCCACCTTGGCCTTGGGGAAGTGCAGGTTGGCCTCGGGAATCGCCAGCTTCTTCTGGATGCGGTCGAAGCAGAGCTCGCGGTCGGCGCGCTCGAAGGATAGCGGGTGCGTGACCGGCACTTCCTTCTTCGTCTTTTCATCATACCATTCATCCATGCCCCAGAAGTGCGCGTGCTTGAGACTGAGGCCGAGCTCGTTGACGAGACGGGCGACGAGGGGGAGCTGTTCGGTCGGGCCGATAGGGCCGCAGATGCCGACGGGATTGTCGGCCGTAGCCTGCCGCCAGGCGGCGATGTATTCGAGGGCCTCGGCGAGGTAGAAATCCTCGAGGGTGTCGTACATGACGACCTTGAAGCCGGGGCGGGAGAGCTGACGGAGGTCCTTCTCGGTCAGACGCGCGGCGTCATTGATCAGGTCGGAGTCGAGCGTGGTGTAGTCCCACCAGTCGGGGGCGATGTGGCTGAGTTTGCGGGGCATGGGGCGTGAAGATGGCAGAGGACAGATGACAGATGGAAGATGCTGTTATAGGGCTGGGGCTAGGGCTAGGTCAGGCGTGAGTGTCTTCGGCGGGCTTTTCGCGGAAGAGGAGGAGGAAGACGGGGATGAGGACGAGGGCCATGGCGGCAGGCACGAGCCAGACGCCGGTCCAGTTGTGTCCGCCTTCGCGCGTGAAGTGCTGGCCAACGGCGCCGGAGAGCCACGAGCCGACGAACATGCCCGCCCCGAGGGTGAAGACGGCATGCAGTCCCTGGGCCGAGGCGCGCAGGGCCTCGCCGGCGAACTTGTCGACATACATGCGACCCATGACGAAGATGAAGTCGTAGCACATGCCGTGCAGCAGGATGCCGCCGAAGAGCGCCCACAGGGCGGAGGGGGTCTCGTTGAACCAGGCGAAGAGGGCGAAGCGGGCGGCCCAGGCGGCCATGCCGAGCACGAGGATCTTCTTCACGCCGAGGCGGGGCAGCAGGAGCGGCAGCAGGAGCAGGAAGCCCATCTCGGAGACCTGGCCGAGGGACATCTTGGAACCGACGTTCGCCACCTTGAGCTCGCTCAGGAAGGCGCCGGTCCAGGTGAAGTAGAAGCTGAGGGGGATGCAGATGAGGAAGGAGCAGACCATGAACACCGCGAAGGAGCGGTCCTTGAACAGGCGCAGGGCGTCGAGTCCGAAGATCTTGGCCGCGGACACCGGGCCCTGGTCGCCCTTGGGCGGGGTGTTCGGCAAGGTCATGGAGTAGACGCCCATGCAGAGCGCCACGATCGAGGCCAGGGTGAACATGCCGGCGTTGTCCTCGCGTCCGGTGAGGCTGATGAAGTTGCCCGCGGCGATCCACCCGGCGCTGGCCGCGGTCATGATCACGGGGAAGGCCCCGTTGGAGGCGTGGCTCAGGGTGATCGTGTTGATCAGGCCGTGACCGGCCATGTAGGTGAGGGTGTAGATGATGAGGGCCGGGTAGAATACGGCGAACTCGGTCTGCTGGGAGATCCACCAGAGGAGGCCGGCGCCGATGAGGTGAAGGGCGCCGAGGATGCGCTGCGCGGGGAAGAAGCGGTCGGCGACGACGCCGATGAGGAAGGGCGAGACGAGCGCGCCGATGGCGGTGGTGCCGTAGGCCAGGCCGATCTGGGTGCCGGTGAATTCCAGCTTACCGAGGTACACGGCCATGGTGTTATACCAGCAGCTCCACACGAAGTAGTGGAGGAAGACCATCGTGGCTAAACGGATGTAGAGGGTGGGGGTCATTGGGGTAGGAAAGGGGTAGGGGTAGGAAAAGTTCTTGGTTCTTAGTTGGGGAAGCGGGATCAAGCGTGGCGGCGGATCGCGGCGCGGTAGGCGAGGGGTGAGACCCCGTGCTGCCGATGGAACTGACGGTGGAAGTAGGCCGGCGTCGGGTAGCCGCAGGCATGGGCCACCTGCTTCACCGTCTGGTCCGTCTCGGCCAGCAGCCGGCAGGCCCGCGCGATGCGGAGCTCGTTGACGTACTGCGGGACCGAACGTCCCGTGCACTTGTGGAAGAGCCGGCTGAAGGCGCTTTCG